>JALFIR010000072.1:0-30788 GCA_022776215.1 Solobacterium sp.
CCCAATAAACATTATAAGGTCTATAAAACCCATCATTAACTATTTTGACTAGAACATAGTCATCATAGTGAAGATGGGTTTTAATTTATTTTGATTAATTTGAATAGATTATTAGTAAATAAGTTGGCATTCAACACTTTAGCTACAGATTCTTAACAAGCAACTATCAGGAACAATACAAAGGATTAAGCACTTTAAATGTATTAGATTCTCAAAAACAAGCTAATAAATTCTTCAAGAAAAGAGCTAAATCTTTATTATCAGAAAAGAAATACATGTCTGTAATCAACATGATCAGAAACGAAGCAAGATATGTAACATCATACAGCCAAAGTGTATATGGTTATGAATTCTTTGATAAAGAACTAGAAGAAATCTATAAAGAAGCTCAATACCAATATTCTGTAGAATGTATAAACAAAAACGAAGATATTGGTACAGCAGTAAAATTACTTATAAGCTTAGGTGACTATAAGGACAGCGCTAAGATAGTTGCAGAAATGGGCGAATAATTAAAGCGGGTAATAAACTGTAACCAGCGTATTACCCGCTTTTCTTAACTAATCATCAAGCTCAATAAACTTATTATTGACCTCAACATAATTACCACCACCCATGTTCTTACGCACAAATGGTACTCCCTTACGCACATAGAAAGTATTATTCTCTATTAACGCATCAGGATTCTCAGAAGGACTAATAGTACCTCCTAAATCATCAAAGCTGACATTATTACGGAAAGTATTATGAATAGCTTCTTGTAGACAGAACATCACACAACCACCCTCATTTTGTCTACTATAGTTATATTCATAAATTGTTCCATCACCAGAATCAGCATCATAAGCCATGCCATCTTGATTAAGCCTTGTATCACAAACTTCATTATGAGTAAACAAAGCATCCTTACACTTCCAAGGCCAAATAGCAGCAGCCACCTTACCAGCCTTATTACCAGGCTCACAATAGATTCTGTCATTAATTTCCTGAGCAATAGAATCAGCCATATTATGTTCAACAAGAGGCCTTAAAGCATACATTGTTGTAATACCATCACCACCAATATCCTTAACATAATTATCTCTGATAACTACATTCTCATGGCCATACTCAAGGAAACTATCTTCACTTAATTCAGCACCCACAAACTTATCATGAGCATAAGTATAACCTACCGCAATACCCCATCTACTTGTTTTATATAAGAAACATCTTTCAATCAAAACATCATTATAACGAGGTACTCCTGTTAATTCGACATTAGTAGGCTTAAAACAAGTCATATAAATACCACCATTATTCATATGCTTATCATAGACATTACCATTCACATCATGAATAAACAAATTACGCAAAGTGATACCACTTCTTACACCCTTGTCCTTGGCAACTACAGCCACACCAGTTCTATTCATCTTATCAATACAAGAATAAGACTCACCTAAAATATTATCAGCCTTGTTAGAAATCTCTAAGTCTTCAACAGTAATATATTCAGCATCATACAACAAGACACTAGAAGACACATAACCCTTATAAACATGAGTCAATGAATCTAAAGGATTACCATAATCCTGATACCAAATACCCTGACCATTAGTTTCAATACAAGGTAATTCACCATCACCATAAGCACCAACAATAATAGGATTGCCCTTAGTACCACTATCTTTTATTTGAAGAAACTGATTAGAAAAGATACTACCTCTTTCAAGTAAAACTTTATCACCTGGATTTAACTTTAAACCATTAATCTTAAATAAAGAATTAAAAGGACATTCAACAGACAAGCCATCATTTAAGTCACAACCATCAACAGAACTAACGTAATATGTCTTCGATAAGTTTGTCATATGCTTCCTCCCTTAATCTTTTCTCAATAATTTGACTTACTTCCTCAAAAGTAAAGAAATCACCATGATATCTTCCAAACAAATCATGATTCTTTTCATAGAAGTCTTTTCTTTGTTCCTCAGTAAAACTAGGACATAGCCCCGTCTTTTTAACCTCTTCAGTAGGCAAAACAAAATCCAATTTTAAACGAGTTAATTCATAAAAAAGATATGCTTCCTTAGACAAGTAATGCGGTCCATATTCATGATCACTATTGTTGTATTCACATCTTCTTTTTTCCAAAGCCTCAAACGAAGCATCCTCTAATAAACCCATTTTTTGAGCCAAAAAGAAGGCACCTTGGGCCTTCCTTAATATTTTTTGATCTAATGCCATTATTTAACAGCTCCTGTAATACCATTCGCAAAACTCTTTTGTAGACAAAGGAAGATAATTGCGGTTGGAAGTGTACAAATCAATACACCAAGCATCAACATACCATAATCAACACTATAACCACTCTTTAAGTTAGCTACTAACATTGGCATTGTGATAGCCTTATTACTTTGTAAGATAATTGATGGCCATAAATAATTATTCCAAGCATTCATAAATGTTACAGTCATCGCAGCAGCATAAGTAGACTTCATAACAGGAACAAACATCTTAAAGAAAATTTGAAGCTCGTTTAAGCCTTCAAGTCTTGCAGCCTCGATAATATCGCGAGGGAAAGAACGAGCCGCCTGTCTAAATAACATAATCAAGAATGGAGTAGATATTGCAGGTAAAGCTAACGCAATCCAAGTGTTAACCAAACCCCACTTAACAAACATCTTAAATAATGGAATCATGATGGCAACAAACGGAAGCATCATCGACAACAACAAGATATTCATCAAAGTATCCTTACCCTTATCATGATAAACTTCAAAACCATAACCAGCGATTGAACAAACAAGTAGCGCAATTAATGTAATAATAATCGCATTACGGAATGAATTAAACATTGCCAACTGTAGATTTTGCATACCAACCAAAGTCTTATAGTTCTCTAATAAATAAGTACCAGGAATTAATTTACCCCTTACTACATCAATACTACGGTTAGTAGCACCACACAACATGTAGTAAAGTGGAAATGCTGATAAGAAACTCGCAATGATTAATACTGCATAAGAAATAAATGATTTAAATTTAGTCACGCTTGTCACCCACTTTCATTTGAATAATTGATAGAACAGCTACCATAACTAGAATACTAACAGACAAGGCTGCAGCATAGTTAAACATAGGTGTCTCAACAAACGAAATATTATAAATATAATGAGCCAAAGTCATAGTAGACTTACCAGGACCGCCAGCAGTCAAGTTCATAGATTCATCGAACAATTGTAATGTACCTGAAGTTGACATAATCGCTGTCATCAAAATTGTTGGCTTCAACAAAGGAATAGTAATTCTTGTGAATTGTTGAAACGGTGTAGCTCCATCAATATAACTTGCATCATAAATGTCATAATCAATATTTTGTAGACCCGCTAAATAGAACACCATATTATAACCAGTCCATCTCCAAATTAAGGCAATAACGATTACCCAACGAGCAGGCCATGGACTCTCAAACCAGCTAACCGCATTTAAACCAACTGCCATAAGTACTCGATTCACAATACCCTCTGGTGCAAACAAAGACTTAAAAATCATAGAATATGATACTAGTGAAGTTGCACACGGTATGAAAATCAAAGTACGGAATAAACCCTTACATTTAATTTTTGGACTATTAAGAAGTTGTGCAAGAATCAAAGCTAAAATAAGCATGATTGGCACTTGAACCAAAAAGTAAAAGAAGGTATTAAATAAACATTGTTGAAATGTCTTATCTTGGAAAATTCTAGCGTAGTTTGCAAATCCGGCGCTGACGCCACCTGCTTTCTTGAAAGAAAGCATAATAGCTTGTGCCATTGGATAGAAACAAAATACGAATATTAAAATTGCTGCCGGCAACAAGAACGCCCAACCAGTAAGATTATACTTTCTTTCAAAAGAGAATTTTCTTTTCTTTCTTTCCATATATCCTCCTAAAACAGAACCGGGAAAACAATTCTGCCTTCCCGGTAACTATTGTTTTTAAAATTAATTAATTAAGCGCCAACCTTGAAATCAACTGTATTTTGAGCGTTTTGAATTTCAGTGTCAATATCAGCACCATTTACGATATTAGGCATGATTTCATTTAATGCAGTTCTAATATCAGAGAAGTATGCACCATAGTCGATGCTTGGAACTTGTCCAGCGAATTCAACGATATCCTTATATACTGCTTGACCAGCATAGAAATCAGAAGTTTGATTATAAGTATCTGATTCAGCAGCAGGTAAGTAGCTTGCGAATGCACCAGCATTTACTAGTAAATCATCATATAGTTCAACACTACCAGCGAATGTAGACTTGATGAAATCAAATGCTAAATCTGTGTTCTTGCAGTTTGAAGAAACAACCCAGCTAGCACCACCATTATTTGCATAGTTAGTAGCACCATCAACATCAGCGAACTTAGGCATATTAACGATAGCCCAATTTCCAGCTTGATCTTCAGCAGCTTGAATAGATGACATAATCCAGCAACCTTGGATAACACCAGCAGCCTTGCCAGTATTCATAGAAGCGATATATTGATCCCAGTCAGTGTAGTCGATCATGATACCCTTGTCGATTAATTCCTTATAAGTTTCAATAGCCTTCTTTAAAGCCTTGTTACCAACTAAATCAATCTTACCGTTAACCATTGGAGAAGCACCACAAGTTTGTAACATTTCGATAACAATTTCAGAACCACCTGAAGAAGTTAACATTGGAACACCATTAGCTGCAACTACTTTAGAAGCCTTTTCGATGAATTCAGGCCATGTAGTATCCTTGAAATCTTCAACAGTTAAACCAGCTTTTTCAACCATATCCTTACGAATAGCCATGATAGTAGCACCATTATCAAATGGTACGCCATAGTGCTTGCCATCAATTGTAGAGTCACCTAACTTACCACCAGAGAAGTTAGCGAAATCAATACCAGAATTGCTTAATTCAGTGAATACACCAGGATAGTTAGCAACCATCTTCTTGAAAGTGTAGTCTTGCATTAAGAACATATCAGGTAAAGTACTTAAATCACCAGCCTCAGCAGCAGTAATTAAAGCAGTTTCGATATCAGAGAAAACTTTTTCTTGGATATCTAACTTGAAGTTAGGATGATCCTTTTGGTATAACTTCTCAGCTTGCTTCATTGCATAAACATTGAAGTTAGGGTCCCAACACCATACAGTAAGTGTTTCACTCTCAGTTTCGCCACCATTAGTAGCACCGCCATTGTCGTCAGTCTTACCACAACCAGTTAGTGTAAGCGCTAACATTGATACTACCAATAGCATCATCAATACTTTCTTTTTCATTTTGTCCTCCTTTATTAAAGTACTGTCTATAAAATATGAAAAGCCCTTATGCTTTTCATAAGTTATCAAATTAATTATTCAACATCGTCTACCCAACGCATCTCACCTGGATTTAAGTCTAAACTATAGACACACTTACCACCGATATATACGTCAGTATGTTGAGCATCATTAGAATTATTAATTACTGCAATCTTCTTGCTCTTAGGGAAAACAGTAATCTCAGTATTCACATTAGTTACATAATAACGCTTCATCTCATCTTCCATGCCAGCAGCATAGTAAATAGCACGAAGCAAAATTCTACAATTTTGAGGAGAATAAGGTAAACCAGCGAAATAAACACTATGACCCTTACCATATTCATTAACTACCATTTGGCTATACTCACCACCCATCGCAAGAATTTGATAATTTTTACCCTGAGCATAAACACGGCTCATCCCTTCACCAAAATCGATATCACCGTCAATATCCTCTAAGATAAAATGATGATTATCCATTGTGTTATATTTATCAGTATTAAGTGAGAAACACATCTCACGATCACAACCCATTACATCTGATAATTGGAAGAATCTTCCTTGATGTTGATAAGCAGTAGGCTCGCCAACACCGATAAAACCACCACCATTATCAACGAAACGACGAATATTAGTAAGAACCTTCTCATCAATCCAGTTCTCACCACCACTAAACGCAGTATATGCATCACCAACATTAATGATTACACCAATATCCTCAGGGATACCATTTCTAATATCATCAAAATTAATAAACTCAACATCAAAAGGCATACCACTTAAGCACTCAAGAACACCCTCGGCAGAATAAGTCTCTCTATGATAAATCGCATGATGAACTTGATTAGACATCCACTTTCTTAAGCCACCCCAGCAGTTTAAGATTGCAACCTTAAAAGGGGCCACATAAGAAGGTGTATCTTGCATATTCTCATGAATTTGACGGAACTCACCAACTACATTTTGGATTTCATCAATAAAACCTGGCCAATTAGTAGCTAACTTTAAGTAACCACCATATCCAATTCTATCAAGTGGTGAACGAAGAAGAGCACGTCTTGCCTTTCTCCAGTTATCCCTAGCTTCTTTAATAGGATCGCCGCCCTCACAGAAAACATCTGGGAAGAAATAAGGCAATAATCTACCTTCAGTATAATCAACACCCTTAATATCAGAAATCATTCTAAGAGTAACACCACTACCAACAGAACCAACAACTGCATCCAAACCAATAGTTTTAAAATACTTGCCATAAGGCTCAGTACCAATCCAGTGGTCACCCAAGAACATCATAGCTTCCTTGCCATAAGAATGTACAATATCAACAAGTTCCTTAGCTAACTTACAAACTTCAATTTGTTGGAACTCAATAAAATCCTTAAATTCCTTACTAGGAATACGGAACATACTGTTGTGATAACCCTCATCAACAATAAATTCAGGACGGAACTTATAACCAGCCCACTCTTCAAACTTCTCTAGAATATATGGACTTACACTTGCACTATAACCAAACCATTCAACATACTTTTCTCTTTTTTGATCATCAAAAGTTAAAGTAAATTGATGGAAGAAAGTTGTAAATCTAACAACATCAATATGAGGATTATTCTCACACCATCTCTTAAGCTTTTCCTTAACATACTTTTGAGTCTTAGGCTGTCTAACATCATAAGTCAATTGATGTGGAGCATCCTTCCAGTCATTAGTGATGAAATTATACATATGAACTGGATCCCAAATTAAGAAAGCCAAGAAACTTACAGTATATTCATGATATGGCTTAGTCTTAATCTCAACTTCACCACTAGCCTCATCAAAAAACCAATCATCAACAGAAACAACTTCACCAGTAGTTCTATCAATAACTTCCCACCAACGCTTTGGATCATCTAATGTATTAACCTTTAATTGCTCAGTATGAAAACCCTCCATTAAACGGATACGAAGACTCTCACCCCTAGCAGTAACACGATTACTAATTAAGTATTCTTGTTGAATCTCATCTGGATTGTTAGTTGCCCATTCATTATCTTTTCTAGTTGTATAATAAGTCGCATATTTCTTACATGGTTCAGACAATAAAGCCTCAGGCATCTCTGTGCCATCGCAATCTCTTAAAGCATCTGCACCCAAAAGGTTTTTAAGTCTTATTGTCTCTTCAACAATATCAACATCTGTCGGTAAAGTTAGTCTTCCAGCCATATGTGTCCCCCAAAAATATAAACTATTAATATCTACTCTTTAATTAAATTATATAGACTTTAGAATACTTAAGCTATTTATTTATTGCTCGGAATATTAGATATCTTGCTATTTAGTTATACAAAATCTATTATTTTTTAGATAAAATATACTCATGAGTACAGAGTTTTTCAATTTTGAAAGTATAGAGAATAATCACGAAGATTTTTTCTTACGCTATATTTCTATTTCCAAATTCGAAGAAGACTGGCACCCTTCATTCCACGCTCACCAATTTTCTGAAATATTCTACATTATAAAAGGTGAAGGAAAGTTCTATATCGAAAACGAAAAAATCTTTGTCAAAGAAGATGATGTTATCTTTATTAACCCAAATGTTGAGCATACTGAAAAACCATTAAAAAACAATCCAATGGAATATATTTGTTTCGGTGTAGATGGATTCTCCTTTGTCATGCAAGATGGAACCAAAGGCTATAACACTTATAATTATTCACATGATAAAAAATATTTTATAGATTTTGCAAATTTGATATTAAAAGAACTGAACGAAAAAAATTTAGGATATGAAAAAATCTGTTATGGACTGCTACAAAGTTTCTTAACTTATATCGCTAGAAAAGATAATCTATCGGTAATCAGCGAATCTACTCTACAAGCCTATAAGAAATGTTCTATCGCGAAAAGATATATTGATACTAACTATGCTAAAAACATTACACTAGAATCACTAGCTGAAATATCTCATGTCAACAAATTTTACCTAGCTCATTCTTTTACTAAATGTATTGGTCAATCACCAATCAACTATCTAACAAATAAAAGAATCGAAATGTGTAAAGAGCTATTAAGTTCATCAGATATGTCAGTGACCCAGATAGCTTCTAATGTTGGCTTTTCTTCACAATCGTATTTCTCACAAACATTTAAAAGTAAAACAGGAATGTCCCCCTTACAATATCGAAAGACATTCCTGAAATAAACATTATTAAAGGCCACATATGTGGCCTTTATTTAATTAGAATTCTAGATTCTTTTCATCTTCCTTAGAGAATAAGTTAGCTACATTGCCTGAGAAACTCAAATGAATTTCTTGACCAGCCAATTCAACCTTTCTACCCTCGGTAGGAACAATCGCAATAACATCTCTACCCAAAGCTGTAACATGTAGATGAACAGATGTACCCATAAGCTCACTTACATCAACCTTAGCCTTAATGCCCTTATCAGCTAAAACCATATGATCTGGTCTTACACCAAGAGTAATATCTTGTTCCTTGACGCCCTTAGCCTTAAGTCTATCTTGCTTTTCCTTAGACAATTCAAATTCTTGATCATCTACATCCACAAAATAAGAACCATTCTTAATAACTAACTTTGCGTCAAAGTAGTTCATTTGAGGAGTACCGATAAAGCCAGAAACAAACAAGTTAGCAGGATGATCAAATACTTCTTGAGGAGTACCGATTTGTTGAACAAAACCATCCTTCATAACAACAATTCTATCACCCAAAGTCATAGCCTCTACTTGGTCATGAGTTACATAAATGAAAGTAGTATTAATCTTTTGTCTTAACTTAATAATCTCAGCTCTCATTTGGTTTCTAAGCTTTGCATCCAAGTTTGATAGAGGTTCATCCATCAACAACACCTTAGGATTTCTTACAATAGCTCTACCAATGGCAACTCTTTGTCTTTGACCACCTGATAGATTCTTTGGCTTACGATCTAAATATTGAGTAATATCTAGAGTCTTTGCAGCCTCTTTTACCTTCTTATCAATTTCATCCTTTGGATACTTTTTAATAGTTAAAGGGAACGCAATATTATCATAAACAGTTAAATGTGGATAAAGTGCGTAAGATTGGAAAACCATTGAAATATCTCTATCCTTTGGCTCAACATCATTACATAACTTACCATCAATATAAAGTTCACCACCAGAAATATCTTCAAGACCCGCAACCATTCTAAGTGTAGTAGACTTACCACAGCCTGATGGACCAACAAGAACGATGAATTCATTATCTTTAATATCAATATTGAAATCTTGAACAGCAACTACACCCTCATCAGTAATTTGAAGATTAGTAGGCTTCTTAGCTACATCCTTCTTCTTACCAAATAATCCCTTTTTATTTTCTTGAAGTGGATAAACCTTCTTAATATTCTTTAGAACAACCTCTGCCACAATTACGCCCTCCCATATGTATGTGTTAATTCTTTTAGTTTTTCTTTAATTTCATCTGTGAAACAGCCATCACTAGCCATCCATTGCCAGTTTCTACCAACTGTACTAGGTGCATTCATTCTCGCATTCTCATCAAGACCTAACAAATCTTGAGCTTGCACAATTGCTGTATCACACACGGTAGCCATAAGCTCTTTTATCATTGCCCAATTAAAGTCATCACCTTCTCTATATCTAATATATTCTTTACAGAAAGTCAATGCCTCAGGTGACAATTCCTTAGTCCAACCCATAACAGTTTGATTATCATGAGTACCTACATAAGCAATTTGATTCTTCTTCAAATTATAAGGAATATTATCGTTGCCATTACTATCACGACTATCAAAACCAAACTCTAAGACACCCATGCCAGGATAAGTACTATATGCAAGTAAGTCCTTGACATCATCATCCATATAGCCCAAGTCTTCCGCAATAATATTAGAACCAACATGCTCTCTTATAGCCTTAACCAAAGCCTTACCTGGGCCTCTTACCCACTTACCATCCTTAGCAGTAGTAGCACCATAATCGATAGTATAGTAAGCACTCAAACCTCTAAAATGATCTATTCTTACATAGTCATAAATACTACATAAGTGTTTTAATCTTTTTATCCACCAAGCATAATCAGTATCTAAATGATGATCCCAATCATAAATAGGATTACCCCATAATTGACCATCAGCCGCAAAACCATCAGGTGGACAACCAGCAACCTTCTTAGGAACTAGCTCCTCATCAACCAAGAACAATGAAGGATCAGAGAACACATCACATGAATCACTAGAAACATATAATGGGCAATCACCAATAATCTTAATTCCCTTAGAATTTGCATACTTTTTTAATTCAAACCATTGTTTAGTAAACAAGTATTGAACTACACGCCAGAAATCATATGTATCCTCATATTCCTTCTTTAAAGAAGAAATAGCTTCAGGATCCTTTTCCTTATATTCCTTTGGCCAATCAATCAAAGATGCATAATTTAATTTTTCTTTAATAGTTTGAAAGAGTGCATAATCTTCTAACCACTCATTTTCTTTCTCAAACTTCTCAAAATCCTTAAAATCACCTTTTTCAATAAAACGCTTGCACGCAAGTCTTAAAATTGGATAACGCTTATTATATAAAGCACCATAATTGATGCGGCCATTAAATTCCCAATCAACATCAACATAGTCTTCCTTCTTCAATAAGCCCTCTTTTTCCAAATATTCCAAATCAATGAAATAAGGATTACCCGCAAAAGCCGAAACTGATTGATAAGGAGAATCTCCATAACCAGTTTGAGATAAAGGCAAGATTTGCCAATAAGTTTGATGAGCCTCACTCAAGAAATCAACAAACTTATAAGCCTCATCACCGAAACTTCCAATACCATACTTAGATGGTAAAGAAGAAATATGCATTAATACACCTGATTTTCTATCCATAAATTATCCCTTAACAGCACCAGCTGCAACTCCCTTAATAATATACTTTTGACAGAACAAGTAAATTAGTACAACAGGAAGTAAAGCCAAAATAATTAAAGCCATACTAGCACCCATATCTACTTGACCATATGAACCTCTTAAGTATTGGATATGAATTGGAATAGTACGATACTTGTTAATATCAAGTACTAGATAAGGTAACAAGTAGTCATTCCATACCCACATAGCTTCCAAAATACCAACAGAAATTAATGATGGTGACAACATTGGAAGCACAACCTTAAAGAAAGTCTTAACAGGAGTACAACCATCCATTACAGCAGCCTCTTCAATTTCAAGTGGAATTTGCTTAACAAAACCTGTAAACATGAAGATAGCTAAACCAGCACCAAATCCTAAATAAACAACAGGAATAGTGAATGGAGTGTTTAGATGCAACATAGTAGCAGTATTTGACAATGTGAACTGTACCATTTGGAAAGGTACGATCATTGAGAAAGTACATAGTGCATATACAAACTTCGCAAATCTAGAATTAACTCTAGAAATATACCAAGCTGCCATTGATGTACAAATTAGAATCAACGCAACTGATAATACAGTAATAATTAATGAATATTTAACACAGTCCCAGAAACTATAGTTACCACTAGTCATACCAGTAATATAGTTGGCAAAACCAACATAGTTCTCACTTGTTGGTAACTTAAATGTCTCAAGGGCAATAGCACCCTTTGTCTTAAAAGAGTTCATTAATACGATGACAATAGGCATTACCCAAGCCAAACTAGTTAAAGTTAAAACGATAGTAATAACCCAAGCCTTTGCCTTCTCTTTTTTCAATGAAGATTCCTTTTTCATTATTGTTGAACCTCCTTACTTCTAGTGAATTTTAATTGTAATAAAGAAATAGCTGCAACCAAGATAAAGAAGATAACAGCCTTAGCTTGTGCTGTACCCTTAGCCCAAGTATTAATCTTACCGAATGAATTAGAAATATTTAGAGCCAACATTTCAGTCATCTTAATTTGACCAGCAGGAGTAGTAACAACCGGTGCACCACCTGTTAATGCCAAGTTTTGATCGAATAACTTGAATGAATTTGTTAAAGACAAGAACATACAAATAGAAATAGTAGTCATCATGTTAGGCACAATAACCTTAAACAATGATTGCCACTTATTAGCACCATCAATCTTAGCAGCCTCTAGGATATCCTCAGAAACAGATTGGAAACCAGCAATATAAATAATCATCATATAACCGATTTGTTGCCAAGCCATTAGGATTACTAAGCCCCAGAAACCAAACTTAGCATTGGCTGTTAAGTAAGTGTTATATCTAATCAAAACACCATTGAAAATTAATTGCCAGATATAACTTAGTACGATACCACCAATCAAGTTAGGCATAAAGAATGTAGCTCTAAAGATATTACTTCCCTTAATCTTTAAAGTTAACAAATAGCCTAAGAAGAACGACAATACATTAATCACAACAACACTTACAACCGCATACTTTGCAGTATAAATAAATGCTTGCTTAAATGATGGATCGCCGAAAGCTCTAGCATAGTTAGAAAAACCAACCCACACATCCTTAACCTTATCTAGTGGAATAAACAAAGCTTCTCTAATGAGTCTAAATTGACAGAAAGACAAGTAAACACCACTGGCAAAAGGCCAAACAAATCCAATCACAAAGCAAACAAAAGTTGGAATTAAAAAAAGCCAAACCTTACGTTTGATTGGATTGACGATTAGATCGCTACTAAGAGCATTCGGATCTCTTTTCACATACTTCTTTTTCTTTTTCATAAGAATCGTCCCCTCTTTTATCCTCTTTTAAATAATCAAAGAAGATTACTTAAAACAAAATAATAGAAGAAAGAGGGACAAAGGATTGTCCCCCTTTTTTAAAATAAGCTTATTATAGATTATTCAGCTTCTTGAGCTAATAATGTATTCCAGCCGTCAACAAATGCAGTCTTAACTGGTTCCCAGTTTCCATCAACAGCATATTGTTTTAAAGCACTTACAAGACCAGCACGGAAATCATCAACTGCAGGTGTGTAGTTGAATGCCCAGCTAACGTTGTACTTACCTTCAGCTAATAATTCATTAGCTTGAGCGAAGAATACGTTTTCAGGTTCCTTAGCATTCTTGAAAGGAATAGGACCAAATTCTTTAGCCATCATAGTAGTACCTTCATCAGAAGTTACAACCCACTTCATGAAATCTAAAGTAGCTTTTTGATCAGCTTCGCTAGCTAAGTTACTTACAGCCCAGTGAGCTTCAGTACCAGAACATAATGCAGCATTTTCTTCGCCTTCATGACCACAGTAAATTGGAATCATTTGAAGATCATCAGCATTCATACCGTAGTTACCAGTTAAAGCAGAATATTCCCAAGAACCATTTTGATAGAATACAGCCTTACCTTCACCAAATTCAGCTTCAGCACCATCACCAGCTTCATTATTAGCAACTGGATCAGTAGCAGAATTATTTAGATATAAATCCCAAATATTCTTATATTCATCTAAGTAAGTACCCTTGATTTCAGTCTTAGAAGTAATACCTTCATAGTGTAATGGAAGAGTAATTAAGTGACCAGTGAATCTCCAAGAAGAAGAATCAGCTAAACCAGCATTAGTGAATGCATCGAAACCTAATTCAGCAGCTCTAGCATGAATATCTTCAGCAACAGCCTTCAAAGTTTCAAAGTTAGTGATTTCAGAAATATCATGACCAGCCTTAGCTAATAAAGCCTTGTTCACGATAATACCGAAACATTCGTAGCAATAACCAATACCTAATGTCTTACCATCTTTAACTAAATCAAAATCATGAGTAGTCATTTCATTGTAAACATCAGTACCAGCTAAATCCATAGCGTAGTCACCATAAGTAGCAACAGCACCATCGTTAGTTAATTGGAACATTGTAAGTTCAGGTGTAGCCTTACCTAATTCATTTTGTAAGCTAACATCATAGTTACCACTAGCAGCAGTAACAACCTTTACTTCAACACCAGTTTCTTCAGTATACTTCTTAGCTAATTCTTGCCAAGCCGCATCTGACTCAGGCTTGAAGTTAAGATAGAATACTTTGCCACCAGCAGGTGTATCGCCACCTTCTGTAGTACCAGAATCCTTATTACATGCAACTAATGTGAAGCACATTAACACTGCAAGTAATACCGCAAAAAGTTTTTTCATCATCTTTTCTCCTTTTCATTATCTCGATGGATGAAATTCATCTGAATTAATTCTACCACTATTTAATTAAGCGCTTACATATTTTTTATAAATTTGTTAAATTTATAACTTAATTTGATTTCCTTGTTAATAAACAAAAGGCTACACGCACTATGTAGCCCAATACTTAAAACGGAAAGAAGTCTCCCATATCAAAGAATAAATCTGTTGGCAAATCAAGACGATATTTATTCCCAAAATAATTAACAAAATCACTTGATGGTACCTCTTTATTCTTCTTATACTCTTCTTCTAAATCTTTCTTCATCTGTTGACGCAAAGCTTCCGCCTCATCAGCGCTTGCATAAACAATACCTACCATTCTTTCATAACAAACATAGATTTCATAATCACCTACTTCAGATGAAAATAAACTCGCCTCTATCGTATTATCAAGAACCTCAGATATCTCTAAATATGTATCCTTATAATGTCTTTCTTTGTCTGTAAAATAATCAGTCTTATCTTCCCACATATTAACTCCTAACTATTGTATACTCTATCTACTATAAATAAGAATAACCTTTTTGGTAGTATCTTTGTCAATAAATAAGCACACTTATACTCAAAACCAACAGACACTAAAGCCTTAGGATTCTTCTTATTAATAACTTTTTCAATCTCTTTAGCAACCGTCAAAGGACTCTTACCATTTTGTTCATCATGTTCCATCCTAGCAACCGACTTAGCAAGCTTATCACCATAATTATTATGACTATCTTCCTTAACCCTAGCGCTTGTGAAACCAGTCTTTGTATCCCCTGGCATGATAGCTGTAACTTTTATTCCACTATCCTTAAGTTCTAATCTTAAACTCTCAGAAAACAAATTAACAGCTGCCTTACTTGCAGAATATGCTGTTTGATAAGGAATAGGCACAATAGATGCAATAGATGAAATATTGACTATATATCCTTTTGTTTCTCTTAAATAAGGAATACAAATTTGACACGTATTAAAACTAGCTAAGGTATTCACATCAAACAACATATCAGTCTTATCGTTATCAATATATTCAACAGCACCAGAAATACCCATGCCTGCATTATTAACAAGCACATCGATTCTTCCTTCTCTTTTATATATTTCTTCAATAACACTCTTAAAAGCTTCTCTATCAGTAACATCACATTGTATACTTACAAAAGTACTTGCAACCTTTCTTCTAGACAAACCATAAACAACATAATCTTTATTAACTAAATACTCACAAGTACACTTCCCAATACCAGAACTAGCGCCCGTTACCACAACTACTCTTTTCATTTATCCACCTTCTCAATTATTAAATAATCCTCAAGCACCTTGATTGCCTTTACAATATCACCTGACTTTAAACCACCAACATAATCAAAGCCAATACCTGGTTCCTCACCACAATAAACCATGGTAAAAGGAAATAACTTAGCACCAACCTCACAAGTCACAAGCTCATAGTCGCCACTTGTAATCTTTCTTTGCCAGATAGTTACTTCAACCATGCTTCTAAAAGAAATAACAGTCATAATCATAAAGAAAAAGACTAGAAATTTCGATGTAAGATTAAATGTTAAAAAAGCACAAAAACATCCCACAATACATCTTAGATATTGTTTCCACATTGGTGCTACAAGTTTCAGTAATTCTTTCTCATTCATATTTAATAATTATATATAATATAGCCATGAATAAAGAAGAATTATCAAATCTAAAAGTAAGCGAACTTAAAGAAATCGCCAAAGAAAAACAAATCGACATCAGCGGTTTAAAGAAAGATGAAATAATCTTTAAACTAACAGAAAAAGAAGAAAAGAAAACAGAAAACACATATCCAGTAGAAGGCATCCTAACTATCTTAGAAGATGGCTTTGGCTTTATAAGAAACAACAACTTCTCAAACGACGAAGAAAACGTTTATGTCTCACCAACTTTCATCAAGAAATTCAGACTAAGACAAGGTGACTACATCAGTGGCAAGAAAAGAGATCCTAAAGACAACGAAAGATATTATTCATTAATATATATCGACAAAATCAACTACCAAACAACCGACATGATTAGAAACAGGGTAGCATTCGAAGACCTTACTCCTATTTTCCCAAATGAAAGAGTAAAACTAGAAAGACAAGGTGAATCTCTAGCTATGAGAGTAGTTGATCTAATGGCACCTATAGGTAAGGGCCAAAGAGGACTTATTGTATCTCCTCCTAAGGCTGGTAAAACAACTATTCTAAAAGACATGGCTCTATCAATCTTAAGATCATGCCCCAAGGCTCATCTAATCATTTTATTAATTGATGAAAGACCAGAAGAAGTAACTGATATTAAAGAAATCATTAAAGGTGATAATGTTGAAATCTTCTACTCAACATTTGATGAACAACCTCAAAGACATAAATATGTTTCAGAAATGACTATTGAACATGCTAAAAGATTAGTTGAAGTAGGTGAAGATGTCTTCATCCTACTAGACTCAATCACAAGACTATCAAGAGCCTACAACCTAACAGAAACATCATCTGGCAAAACTCTATCAGGTGGTCTAGATCCTAATGCCCTATATATGCCAAAGAGATTCTTTGGAGCTGCTAGAAACACTAAAGAAAAAGGCTCTCTTACAATACTAGCTACAGCACTTGTGGACACAGGCAGTAAGATGGATGATGTCATCTATGAAGAATTTAAGGGTACTGGTAATATGGAACTTGTCTTATCAAGAAAACTTCAAGAAAGAAGACTATTCCCTGCCATTGACATTATGAAATCAGGAACCAGAAGAGAAGACTTGCTGTTAAATAAAAAAGAACTTGAAGCTACTAACATCATCCACAGAGACCTAGTATCTTATATGAGAGATGATCGTGTTGATTCTTTAATTTCTCTATTTATTAAAACTAGAAACAATGATGATTTGGTTGAACAAGTTATCGCCAATAAAGGTTTTTAACTTTCGAACATTATAGTTACAAAAACATGGCTGATATCCTTTATTTATAAGGGTTTCAGCCATGTTTTAATTTGATTATTTTATGTAGTATAACACTTTAATTATTATCCAAGATAATACGATCATCATTAAGCGATTCCTTAAATACACTCAACAATTCATTTAGATCCATATGTTTCTTTGTTGTTTCATCTAACTCTTTAATAATTCTACCCTTATTCATAATCAAAGTACGATTACCAGTAGCAAGTGCCATCTTAAGATTATGAGTAATCATCAAACAAGTAATCCTATTCTCCTTAACAATTCTTTCGGTTAAGTTCATAATCTTATCAGCCATAATAGGATCTAAGGCAGCCGTATGTTCATCCAACAACAAGACCTTAGGAGGCACAATAGTTGCCATCAAAAGTGTTAAAGCCTGTCTTTGACCACCTGATAATAAACCAACTTTAGTATCCATTCTATCTTCTAAATTCAAATCTAATTTCTTAAGTTCTTCTCTAAAGAAATCCTCATCTTTCTTACTAATACAAGAGAATATTTTCTTATTCTTATCAGCCCTCATATAAGCTAAAGCTAAATTCTCTTTAATCGTCATATGAGGTGCGCTACCTCTTAATGGATCTTGAAACAATCTTCCAATAAACTTACTTCTTTGATAGTCAGCCTTGTTTGTAATATCAACACCATCAAGAATAATACTTCCCTTATCTAATTTAAAATCACCTGAAATCGAATTAAACAAGGTTGACTTACCTGCACCATTAGAACCAATAATTGTAATAAAATCACCAGTATTAACATCCAAATTAATATCACTTAAAGCCAACTTCTCATTAACCGTCCCTATTGAAAAAGTCTTACTTATATTATCAATCTTCAACATAAAGTCTTCTTTCTATCCTTTAAATAAGGAAGTGCTATAGCCAATGTAATTATTAAAGCCGTCATCAACTTCAAACACTCAATCGGAATAATATGCGTCTGTAAGATAAAGGCATAAACCAAACGATAAATGATATTACCAATTAAACACGCAATGATATTTTTAGTAATTGACTTCTTACCATTAATAAGTGTTTCACCAATAATCAAAGTAGCCAAACCAATTGTCACAATACCATTTCCTGCATTAATATCAGCACTCTTTTGAAGCTGACCTGCTAAAGCACCGCCAAGTCCTGTCAACATATTAGACATTACTAAACCGATAAAAATACAAGCCTTAGGATTAATAGAAGATGCCGATACCATGTCGATATTATCTCCTGTCGCCCTAATTGAAAGACCAAGTCTTGTAGATAAGAAATATCTTAATAGAATCATTACTACAATTACAATCATTATTAGTAAAATCAATTTATTTCCATTAAATATTGTCTTATTTCTAAGTATTGAAATATTAGAACTAAAGCCCATAACCATTAGATTAATTGTATATAAAGCAGTATTAGTAATAATTCCTGCAAGAATTGAAGGAACACCTAATTTAGTTTGAAGTAAGGCAGTAACTAAACCCGCTAAACTACCTGATACCATCCCTAGAAGTATTCCAAGTAAGGGATGATTATTAAGTGTACATACAATAGAAACACACATCCCCAAGACAAAACATCCATCAGTCGTAAGATCTGCTATATCTAATATTCTAAAACTTAGAAATAATGCTAGTGCTACAAAAGAATAAACACAAGCCAACTCTAAAGCTGTTTCAATAATATATGACATGCTTAATCCTTAATTGTTGTCACTTCAACAATCTCACCAAAGTCAGAGAAAATGTTTGAGTCTATTCCTAATTTCTCACACACATCACTATTAACAGTAATAACACCACCCGGAACTACTTCATAATCTGTAACTTCACCACCAGTCATAATACTATAAACCAAATCAGCAGTTAACTTACCAAGCTCTGTATAATTAACGCCACATGTCACAAAAGCACCACTCTTCACAAAAGAATCAGCACCAGTATAATGAGGAATCTTAGCATCCATGAAATCTTGAGCTATTGTTAATTCACTAGCCATAACCACATTATCGGTAGGTGTAAATACGGCATCAACCTTACTTGCGATAAGCGATGTTGCAGCCTGCTTAATCTCATCATCAGTATTGCCAGTAGTCTCAATAATTTCTACTCCCTTATCTTTCAAATAAGCCTTTGCCTCATCAATAGACTTCTTACTATTAGCCTCAGACATTGAATACAACAAGCCAATCTTTTTAATGTCTGGATTCACCTTAAACATCATTTCCATAATCTGCTTAGTATTAAGGGCATCTGATGTTCCTGTTACATAATCAATATCAGTTAAACCAGCAGTTTCAGGATCAGATATTGCCGCAAAAACCACTGGAATATCACCATCAGAAACAAGCGTCATCGTTTGTGCTGCAAGAGTTGCGATAGGCACTATTACATCAACACCATCACTTCTTACCCCAGAACCAATTTGTCGAAGGACTGATTGATCATTTTGACCTGAATAAACACTTCCATAATCAATCACAACACCATCTCTTTCACTAATCACATCAAATTCATCACAAATAGCCTTCGCAATTTCATCAAGAGATTCATGATCAAGTTGCTTAACAACAGCCACCTTATAGCCATCATCAGCCTTTTTTGAACAACCTAGTAGTGTAACTAATAAGATAGCTACAAAGAATAAAGAAATAATTTTTTTCATGTGATTTTACCTCCTTCTTATCTGCATTTCCTCAAGTGTGGATAAACAAAAAACGCCTATCCCAAAGGACAAGCGTTATAACCTGCGGTACCACCTTAATTAGAAGTAAAACTTCTCTCTTAATGAAAATGCAATCACATTTCCTGCCTTGTAACGCTAGCATCGCGTCTGGAAGTACTCACAAAAATGTTTTCATCCAGCCCTCTTGGGTCCATTTGCATAGCGCACATTCTGTCAATTTTCACCATCATGACTCTCTTTAAGCAGCTTTCTATGTTTGATTTCCCAATCAACGGTTTTGTTTATAATTCAAATATACGACTAATAAATTAATTAATCAATATCAACATAGATAACTTCATTATCTACATGCTTATATACTTCTTTTAAGTTGCTAGTAGGCATCTCAAAACTCTCAGTAGGAATACCAGCACTACAAATATACTTATCAAAATTAAAGACTCTATTATCCACAATATAACCAACTTCTTTAGGATAAGGGAATGGTGCAGCACAACCAGCCTCATAACCTGCAATGTCCATAAGTTCTTCCCTTGAGGCAATACTTGTCTTCTCACCTAATAGTTCCTTAAAGAATTTACGATCAAAATTTACTCCCTCATAAGTAATAAAAGAATAATATTTACCAGACTTAGTCTTAATAAACAAACACTTTGATTCTTGTCCTGTTAGATTAAACTGTTGATCAACTCTATAAGCAGCCTCATAATCTAAAACTGGCTCATGTTCAATGTATCTAAATTCTAAATTTAATGATTCTAATATCTTTCCACTTTCTTGCATACTATCACCTCATATGGTCTTAATTTATCACTATTGCTATTATAATTACTTAACACAACATCTTCAACTAACGGCTTTTTTAAAGTCTTATCAGTTAAATTCATTACTACTACAAACATATCATCATCTAATGTACGCTTATATATAAACATATCGTTACCGGGCTCGAATCTTACGGGCTCGAATCTTCCGTATACTAATCCTTTACAGTTCTTACGAAGCTTAATAGCCTTCTTATAATAATTCAGTATTGAATTATCATCCTTAAGTTCACTTTCAACGTTGTATTTCCTATAATCAGGATTAATATTTATCCAAGGATTAACACTAGAGAAACCCGCATAAGTTTCATCTTTCCACTGCATTGGAGTTCTCGCATTATCCCTAGAACCATATTCCAATCTCTTTAAGATATTCTTATCCTTTTTATTCAATTCATAAAAATTTAAAGTTTCGACATCACGATACTCACTCAAATCCTTAAAAGGATAATTAGCCATGCCAATCTCATCACCCTGATAAATATAAGGTGTACCCTTTAAAGTCATCATTAAAGTAATTAACAGCTTAGCAACTTCATCACGATACCTTAGATCCTTATTAACCTTAGACAACATCCTAGGATTATCATGATTGTTCATAAACACTGTAGGCCAAGCATGATTAGAATATTTTGTCTGCCATCTAATAAGCTCAGGCACCATCTTCCTTAAATCAAAGTCATAAATGTCAAAACGCTTCTTACCAGGATTATCAATATGATCAAAAGAAAACAATTGACTTAGCTCATCACTATCATCACCCGCAATAAACCTACCTAACTTAACACCAGCACCAGGACATTCTCCTACTGTATAAGCCTTATGAGGCTTTAAACATCTTTGATTAAATTCCTTTAAGTACTCATCCAAATGATTACCATGGAAATAATGTTCAATACCCACAAAAGAAATTAATTCCCCAATAGTCTTATTGCCATCTCTTAAAGGCCTATTCTTAGATATCATCGACACAACATCCAATCTAAAACCATCAGCGCCCTTATCCAACCAATAATTGGCAATATCATACATCTCTTCTCTAACCAAAGGATTATCCCAATTTAAGTCTATTTGTTTATCAGCGAATAGATGTAAGGCATATTGTTTTCTCTCATCAAAATATTTCCATGCAGGACCTGAAAAGAAAGAAGTCCAGTTAGTAGGCTTATCTTCCCAAATATAATAATCATCGTAAGGTTTAATTCTCTTCAAAGATTTTTTAAACCATTCATGTTCATCAGAAGTATGATTCATTACCAAATCAATAATGACCTTAATATCTCTTTTATGAGCTTCAATAAATAAATTATCAACATCTTCCATAGTCCCAAACTCAGTCATAATCTTCTTATAATCACGAATATCATAACCATTATCACAATTAGGCGAATCATAGAATGGACATATCCACAAGGCATCAACTCCCAAATCCTTTAGATAATCTAGCTTAGAAGTAATGCCATTAATATCGCCAATACCATCACCATTAGAATCCTTAAAAGAACGAGGATATATTTGATAGAATATTGCCTCCTTCCACCATTCTCTTTTTATTGATGGATTATCATCAATATCCTCAATATTAAAAGAGTTTAACAAATCAACAAACGCATCGATTGCCTCATCATTAAACTTATTAAACGTTAAATATTTCAAGGAACTCAGCTTAATACCTCCAATCAATTTCTTCTCAATCAAACTCTCATCCATTCCAAGTGAATAGAATAAACGAGCCAAAAGATCATGACCAGATGGGGTCTTAAACACATCAAATAATTTAGAGTTCCTTGTTACTAACATAATTATTCTCCTCTTTTATCAAGGATATTAAAAATCATAATACCAGCAGCTACCGAAGCATTCAAACTGTTAATATGGCCCTTCATTGGCATCTTAACGATAAAGTCGCATTCTTCCTTAACAAGACGGCTCATGCCCTCACCCTCAGAACCAATTACCAAAGCTACATTCATGTTATAGTCAATCTTATTATAAAGATCATTACCAGAACCATCAGTACCAACAACCCAATAGCCATTGTCCTTTAGTTCCTTAATAGTATTTACCATATTAGTTACTTCAGCCACCTTAACATACTCAAGCGCCCCACAAGCAACCTTAGCAACCGTATCGTTTAAATGAACACTATTATGTTTCTTATAAACTAAACCATCAGCACCAGCACACTCACAAGTTCTAATAATAGCACCTAGATTATGAGGATCCTTTAGTCCATCTAACAAGACAATAAGACCCTTCTCCTTCTTCATCATCGACTTAACAGTAGCTAGTTTATATTCCTTGGTATAAGCTAAACAGCCCTGATGATTACCATTCTTACTCAAGATATCTAACTTCTTTTTATCAACTATTTTATATTTAATATTCTTCTTTTCTAAATCCTTAATATATTGACAATCCTTTGTCACCAAAGCTTCTTTAATACGGTCACTTCTTAAAGCCTCTATAAAACTATTTTTTCCATAAATGATATCACTCATATTTTTACCACCTTAACATTGCTTATTTTATCATGTATTACTTTTAATCTAATCAATCATAGATGCTTTTAAGCTTATCTATAACTTCTTCATTCTTTAACTCATGTCTCTTTAAAGAATTATAATCAAATGGATTATCAATAAGTGTGACGATAAAATTATCTATATCATTTTTAACCGAAATAGGAAGCTCCTTGGTTTTTCTTAATTCTAATTCACCTATTATACGCAAGATGTCTTTTTTGTGTTTGCCGATATCACCAGAATCAATTTTCTCACCATTCTTTTTTCTTAAGTCTAGATCTAGATAAGCTTTAGCCTTAAAAAGAATTAAATATTCGGGTCTTAAAACGGATAAACCGTCCTCAATAGATCTTCCTTCTAATAAGATTTGATAATAATCTTCATCTAACAAAATAGCTGAAAGACTAGATACCGAATCATCAACATGAACTGGCGTTATTCCTTTCGTTTCTCTAAGCTCAAAATTCTCTCTACAGAATAGTTCAATCGTTCTTGGGTAATTGTCAGCCTCTGGTTTATCAAACCTATAAAATTGTGGCTTACCTTTATTAGTAGTCTTGTTTCGATATTTTCCATCTTTAACAAATTCCCAAAATCTATCTCCAAATTCGGTCGTTAATGCTTCAACAATTAACACCATGTCCAAATCTTTTGTCATTCTAAACTCAGCTTTTCGATTTTCAAATACAATATCGCATGCAGCTCCTCCTATAAGGACATATTGATCCTCAAATCCTTTAAAATACTCTCTAAAAATTGTTATTCCATTAACCATACATACTCCTTTAACATTTTTCTAATAGAAAGGTCCACTCTTGAATCATCTAAGTCCTCTTCGGACAAAGATAAAATGACACTAAATGGATCTTCTACATTATTATTGTTAAAGTTTATAAAATATCCTACCTCTAATACCAAACAACCTATATTTTCTCCAGAATAAACAGGTCTCATGTTCTTAATTCCACTAGTTGCAAGTTCTTTTTTCGTAATTATATATGTTGGATAATTATTATCCTGTAACATAGAATACTCACACAAAGCACTAATTCCACCTAATTTATCTAGTTTTATGTCATCGTGAAGAGCATATATCCTAATTATTGGGGTTCTTAATTTATCTCTAATATCCTCCCATAATTTTTCTATATCATCGGGTATTGAGATTACTCTAGATTTACCTTTCATATCTAGAATTTTGATGCCTAAGTACTGTATCTCATCAAAACATCTATTCGCAGACATTCTAGTAACATCTAATTTTTTTGCCGCTTCAGTAGCTGTGATATTTCTCCATTTTTCATACATTGCCACAAATATCATTTTTTGAGTTAAAAAAGATATCAAAGTAATTGGAGAAATTTCTTTATTTCTTTCGTTCGCAAGAGCAATTCCTAAAAAAGGCAAATATATTTGTTTACCTTTAATCACAAAAGGAACTCCTTTTTCAATAAAACTCTCTTTTTTATAAGCGGTTGAAGTATCTAAAAATATTACACATGTTAATCTAACCTGTTCTTCTACCAATTTTCTTTGTCCAGCAAGCATCCTTAAATTAATTTCTTTTTTTGGTTCAATCGCTATAAAACTAATAGTATTAATTTTTACATCATAAATAGTATACCTAGACTTGTATACCAAAGGTAAATCATTATAATACTTGTCTGTTTCTTTTATAGAAACTTTTAAATGTAATGTGTTTTCAATAAATTCTTTCATATTTTATATATGTAACTTATTTTATGTTACATTTTTAAAATAACACAATGAAATAAAAAACACAAACTTATAAAATATAGCTTTATATGCCTTTGTTGGGGATTTGCGTATGTTTTAGCATAAAATGAACGGGGATTTGCGTATGATTTTATATTTTATGAATGGGGAAATGCGCTATAATGTATTTAAAGAAGGAGAAATAGACATGTTAAAGCCATTTAAAAGAAAAATATACAATGAAATGCTTGAATGGAAAGAAAACAGAAGTGACAAGTATGCTCTATTAATCAAAGGTGCAAGACGTGTTGGAAAATCAACGATTGTTGAAGAGTTTGCGAAAAACGAATTCAAATCATATATTATGATTGATTTTGCTCACACAACAAAAGAAATCATTTCTCTTTTTGACGACATGTACAATCTTGATTACTTCTTCCTACAATTACAACAATTCACAAATACAAGATTATATAAAAATGAATCAGTAATAATATTCGATGAAGTACAACTTCTCCCCAAAGCAAGACAAGCTATTAAATACTTGGTAGCTGACGGTAGATATAAGTACATCGAAACAGGCTCATTATTATCTATTAGAAAAAACACCAAAGATATTTTAATTCCAAGTGAAGAACACAAAATTTCAATGTACCCAATGGACTTTGAAGAATTTTTATGGGCAATTAATGACGATGTAACTGTAGACACTATAAAAGCACTTATTGAAAGTAAAAAACCAGCCGGCAATGCACTACATAGAAACCTAATGAGAATCTTTAGATTGTATATGCTTATAGGTGGCATGCCACAAGCTATTGAAACTTACATAGAAAACAATAACTTACAGCTTGTTGATGAAACAAAAAGAGAAATCATCGATTTATATGAAGAAGATTTTATCAAAATAGATGGCACCGGTCTTGCTGGAGATATTTATGATGCGATACCATCAAACCTATATAAAAACGCTTCTCGCTATGTTTTATCTAGCGCTAGAGAAAACACTCGTTCCTCACAAGCAAGAGAGATAATAGCCGACATGCTAAGTTCCTTTACTATAAATATTTCTTATCGTTCAAACGATCCTAATGTTGGCCTTTCTCTAGAAAAAGATATAGATCACTATAAACTTTTCTTATCTGATGTTGGATTATTTATTACACTTGCGTTTAAAGACAAAAACTATACCGAAAATGATATATATAACAAATTATTGTTAGACAAGTTAGAAGCCAATCTAGGATACGTTTATGAAAATGCAGTAGCTCAAATGTTAATTGCGAAAGGTTACAATTTGTTTTACCACACAATGGAAAACGAAAGTTCTAATCATTTATATGAAATTGATTTCTTAATATCTAGTGGTAACAAAATTTGTCCTATAGAAGTTAAATCCGGCAATTATAGAGCCCATAAATCTCTAGATATTTTTAGTGAAAAATACAAAAAACGTATAAAAGAAAAATATGTAGTTCACACCAAAGACTATAAATACGAAAATGGTATCCACTACATTCCAATATATATGGTTCCGTTTATATAGTAAAATCGTAGCTTAATAGCTACGATTTTACATTACAAATTAATAAATTTCATCAATATGAGAAAAGATAGTCTCAAACATTAAATCCAATCTATCCTTATCAGTAAGATACAAATACCCAGTAATAGCTTCAATACCACTAGCACACTGATAAGAAATTAAATCGCCATTCTTAGGAATATGAGTAATATGATTACGACCTCTTTTATAAGCATCCAACTCATTCTCATTAAAGAAATCATGATTCTTCAAATACTCAAAAGCCTTCATTTGACCCTTAGCACAATTCAAAGAATTACATCTCTTCTGTAGATCCTTGGAAGATTGATACTTATTAGTCACAAAATGCTCTCTTACCCTTAAGGTATAAACCGCATCACCAATGAAACTCAAGGAGTTAGAACTAACTTCTTTGATATCCATTAAAGAATTCCCTTTTGTGATAACTGTGCTCTTAACTCATCAGCCTTCTTGAAATCCTTAACAGACTTAGCATCCATCCACTCTTGATACATCTTCTTATCATCATCAGACATTGTCATATCAGGTAAGACAATACCCAACACATTCATGCATCTAACAAGGGTATTAACTTCTTTGCCTAAAGCTTCAAAATTAATTTCTTTAACTCTTACCAATTGATTAATATTCTTAACGATCTCAAAGATTACCGCATACGCATTAGGAGTATTCAAGTCATCAGCCATCGCATCCATGAAACGCTTATAAGCATCATCGTCAACACCAGCAACCTTAATATCATTAACTTCTAACTTAACGCAAGCTTGTTTATAAGCAGTAATAATCTTAGTCAACTCAGCCTTACTAGACTCAATAATCTCATCAGAAACATTCACATCATCACGATATTGAGTAGCTAATAAGAACCATCTTAGAACCATTGGATCAACCTTACTCAAGATATCCTTAGCAGTAATGAAATTACCAAGTGACTTAGACATCTTAACACCATTAATATCAATCATGCCTGAATGTACCCAATAATTAGCTAATTCAGATTCATTAATAGCCATAGATTGTGCTCTTTCATTCTCATGATGAGGGAATTTTAAGTCCTTACCACCACCATGAATATCAATCAAAGAACCAAGCTCCTTATTAATCATCACAACACACTCTGTATGCCAACCAGGTCTACCAATAGAATATCTAGTAGGCCACTTAATGCCATCTTCTGTTTTCTTCCAAAGGGCAAAATCAAGTGGAGATTCCTTTAAATCATTCTCTTCAATACGAGCACCAACTTGTAAATCATCTAAGTTTTGATTAGATAGACTTCCATAATCAGCTACAGAACTAGTTCTAAAATATACATCACCATCTTTTTCATAAGCAGCACCCTTGTCTACCAAACCATCAATGAAAGAAATAATTTCATCCATTGTCTCAGTAACTCTTGGCGTCTTATATAAATCAGCTGCATTCAACTTATGTCTAATATCATTATAAGCAGCAATCATCTCATCAGTTAATTCCTTCTCAGAAATACCTAATTCCTTACTTCTTCTAATGATCTTATCATCAACATCAGTATAGTTAGATACATACTTTACCTTATAACCCAACTCTTCAAAAGTTCTTCTTAAAGTATCAAACACAACAACTGGTCTTACATTACCAATATGAACATTATCATATACTGTAGGACCACATACATACATCTTAACCTCACCCTCAGTAATAGGCTTAAATTCTTCTTTTTTTAATGTCTTAGTATTATAAATTTTCATTTGACTCTCCTTTTAAATAAAACCCATATATTGAATCAGCAATTGACACAAACTTCTTCAAATCACGATTCTTAATCAAATCATCCTTAGTAAGTTTACCACTCTTTATCATCTCAATAAGTTCTTCGTCACTTACTTTCTCTTCTTTTCCCTTAATTGTCCAAAGTATCTTATTCATCTTGTACCAACCTTACAATAATTATAACTTACAGTAGCACCCTGTAATTCGCTTCTCGAATAACGTTGACCACTAGAAACACCATTAACAGCTGTTATCATACTTTCACTATCACTACATTCAATTTCGATTGGTGTAATGTTACCAACACCTACTGACTTTAAATACTCTTCTAGTTCACTTGGACTCATCTTCTTATAATCAAATTCCAAGTCAACAAAATCATCCTCACTCTCACCTGTTTGATAAGTAAAAGGTACTGTTAACTTTTCTGAATCTAAATAATTCTTACCATCACCCAATGTTGTTATTGTGATATTGTAAGTAGCCTCACTATGTAAGTTTTCCTTAGAGAAATTAATAGTCGCATTAGATGTAACACGATACTTATTAATAAGGGTTCCATCTTCACTTAACATAGACACTTCATATCCTGAAGCATTCTCTACACTATCAAAGGATACTTCGATATTATTGCCTATGCTTATCTTTACATTCTTTACAACACTTAGTGCACTTCCCTTGAAGTAATTTTGTTCAAATTCAAAATTAACATTCACGCCAGTGCCATAGATCTTATTGCCATCATAGGCAATAAGATAATCATCACATGCAGCTATCGCTTTGATGTTTTTCCATGAAGTTGCGTTAGATACAAAGTTTGTATCATCGCTTTTCACAACTAATACACCATCACTTCTTAGTCCCACCAAGAAGTCATTACCACAGGCGATGTCGATAATATTACGCCATTTATTAGTTTCAAAGATATTACCTTCATTAGAAATTGTTTCTACTGTCTTATCTTCTTTTAGAACCATCAGATAGTTATCACTAGAGGCGATGTTTATTGAATTTTTAATGTTCTTTAGTTGGCTAGATCCTAGCATTTTGCCACAACTCATTAATTTACCATCACTTGTTTGAATGATGGTTGCGTATTTAGAACCAAAGATCTTGTTTACATTCTTATATTCAGAAACATCACATTGCCCATATTCGTTATCACCAATAGCGTATACTCTGCCGTTATCACTTAGGGCAACAAGGTGTTTATCACCTGCGGCTATATCGATAATGCGGTTCCATTTATTTACTTTTTTAGTATCTTCTTCACTAAAACCTATACAATCAACCGTTCCATCTTTTTTAAGTGTTGCGACAAAGTCTTTACCATTAACCACCATTAATAAATCTTGATCAGCAGTATAAATCAGCTTCTCACCATTAGTCTTGGTGGTTTGGTATAAATCACCTGTTCCATCAATATAGTAGATATCCTTATCACTCATGCTTAAACAGTTAGCGTTAATGAGTTCTGGTGCTTTATATTCTTTATATGTTAAGGCATAGATGCCCATACATAGTAAAATAAACAAAACTACGATGATGCCACCAAATCTTAATGGATGAACCTTACGTAATTTATTAACCTTTTCTCTAATTGTTTTGTCTGGTAAGAAATAATATTCATCCTTGCCACTTGGTCCTTTGACATTATGTAGGCCAACACTTGATGAATTGGAAAACAATTCGATTACATTAATACGATAAAAGGAAGCCAGTTTCTTGCATTGTTCAAAATTACATACAGCACTGCCATTTTCAAATGCCATATAGTCTACCGCATCGATGCCTAAAACCTCAGCAACCTGTGCTTGAGAATAGTTATAGTGTTTTCTTAGTCTAGCTAACTTATTTGGTAACTTGTTCATCTTTATAATTATAAGGCATAAGCCATTTTCTTATGAAATTTTCATTTATTATTTATCATTAATTAAAAATCAGCATAGATAAAGGACTTTCTTAATGTCCAATCACGAAAAAGCAAGTTCATAAAGCTCATTTTTGCACGAAAAAGCAAGTTCACCACATTTTAGACAGTAACTAGACAATTCATATATAATTAATGTTGGAAATAAGGAGAACTGTATAAATGAAAACAATCTTAGTAACTGGCGGTACTGGCTTTATAGGAAATTGTTTCTGTAAGCTTTTACTAGATGAAAGACCCGAATATAGAGTAATCAATGTCGATGTATGCACATATGCAGCTAACCCATCTACTATTGAAGAAGAACTAAAGAATCCTAACTATAAATTCTATAAGACTGATATTAGAGATAGAGAAGAAATTGAAAAGATCTTTGAAACA
>JALFIR010000047.1:0-37120 GCA_022776215.1 Solobacterium sp.
AAAAGAAAAACTCTCTTTCGAGAGTTCTCTAACCGGCAACGTGCTTGATTCACTATCTATACAAATAGCTATGCTCGCCGATAAAGTGCTTAACTTCTGGGTTCGGGATGGGACCAGGTGTGACCACTTCTCTATAATCACCGGATCTTGAAGGTTTGTTCCTTCAAAACTAAATAACACTTCAATGACTAATCAATAATTAGATTTTTCATTTTTGTTTTGCGTTTTCTTATTTATGATAAAATCCTCGACCTATTAGTATTAATCAACTCAATGTATTGCTACACTTCCATCTTTAACCTATCAACCTCATAGTCTATAAGGGGTCTTACTTCATCAAGTGAATGGGAATTCTCATCTTGGAGTCGGTTTCACGCTTAGATGCCTTCAGCGTTTATCCGATCCGTACTTAGCTATCCAACTATGCTTCTGGCGAAACAATTGGTGCACCATAGGTACGTCCATCCTGGTCCTCTCGTACTAGGGACAGCGCTCCTCAAAATTCCAACGCCCACAACAGATAGGGACCAAACTGTCTCACGACGTTTTGAACCCAGCTCGCGTACCGCTTTAATGGGCGGACAGCCCAACCCTTGGAACCGAATTCAGCTCCAGGATGCGATGAGCCGACATCGAGGTGCCAAACCTCCCCGTCGATGTGAACTCTTGGGGGAGATCAGCCTGTTATCCCCAGGGTAGCTTTTATCCGTTAAGCCACGGCCATTCCATACTGAACCGCAGGATCACTATTTCCGACTTTCGTCCCTGCTCGACTTGTAAGTCTTGCAGTCAAGCACTCTTCTGCAATTACGCTCGACAGTTGATTTCCAACCAACCTGAGAGTACCTTTGAGCGCCTCCGTTACATTTTGGGAGGCGACCGCCCCAGTCAAACTACCCACCTAACACTGTTCCCCAGGTTGATGTAACCTGCAGGTTAGAATTTCGAGTTAATAAGAGTAGTATCCCAACATCGACTCCATGAAAACTAGCGTTCTCACTTCAAAGTCTCCTACCTATCCTGTACATACTAAATCAAAACTCAATATTAAGTTATAGTAAAGCTCCATGGGGTCTTTCCGTCTAGTTGCGGGTAACCTGCATCTTCACAGGTACTAAGATTTCACCGAGTCTGCTGCCGAGACAGCGCCCACATCATTACGCCTTTCGTGCGGGTCAGAACTTACCTGACAAGGAATTTCGCTACCTTAGGACCGTTATAGTTACGGCCGCCGTTCACTGGGGCTTCGGTTCAAAGCTTCGACTTGTTGTCTAACAAATCCCCTTAACCTTCCAGCACCGGGCAGGCGTCACCCCCTATACATCGTCTTTCGACTTAGCAGAGAGCTATGTTTTAGATAAACAGTTGCGTGGGCCTCTTCGCTGCGGCTCTTTCGAGCGTCCCTTCTTCCGAAGTTACGGGACAATTTTGCCGAGTTCCTTGGCAACAGTTCTCTCGCTCACCTTAGGCTACTCGCCTTGACCACCTGTGTCGGTTTAGGTACGGGCTACTTAGTTATAAGTTTAGAAGCTTTTCTTGAGACATGGTATATATAACTTCGCTACTTGATCGCTCGTTCACTGCTTATCACGCATTTATTTTATAGTACGGATTTGCCAATACTACAACTACTTCGCTTAACCCCAAATCCAATAATGGGGATATACTAACCACATCTGTCACTCCATCACTAACTAAGCAGGTACTGGAATATCAACCAGTTGTCCATCGGCTACGCCTTTCGGCCTCGTCTTAGGTCCCGACTTACCCAGGGCGGACGAACCTTCCCCTGGAAACCTTAGTCTATCGGTGAATATGATTCTCACATATTTCTCGCTACTCACGCCTGCATTCTCACTTCTATACGCTCCAGCACTCCTTACGGTATACCTTCAACGCTGAATAGAACGCTCCCCTACCCAATACATGTATTGCCATAGTTTCGGTATAATGCTTAGCCCCGGTAAATTTTCCGCGCAGAATCACTCGACTAGTGAGCTGTTACGCACTCTTTGAAGGATGGCTGCTTCTGAGCCAACCTCCTAGCTGTTCACGCAATTCCACCTCGTTTTCCACTTAGCATTAATTTTGGGACCTTAACTGATGATCTGGGCTGTTTCCCTTTTGACCACGGACCTTATCACTCGTAGTCTGACTGCCGGATAAAACTGTATGCCATTCGGAGTTTGATACCAATCAGTACCTCGGGATGAGGCCATCATGATTTCAGTGCTCTACCTGCACACAGATACGTCCGACGCTAGCCCTAAAGCTATTTCGGGGAGAACCAGCTATCGCCGCGTTCGTTTGGAATTTCTCCGCTATCCACAATTCATCCGCCAACATTTCAACGGGGGTCGGTTCGGTCCTCCAGTTGGTATCACCCAACCTTCAACCTGATCATGGATAGATCACAACGGCTTCGGGTCTATGTCATCGTACTAATTCGCCCTATTAAGACTCGCTTTCGCTACGGCTCCATCTTTTCGATTTAACCTCGCACGATAACATAACTCGCAGGTTCATTCTACAAAAGGCACGCCATCACACTTAAATGTGCTCTGACTTCTTGTAAGCATACGGTTTCAGGTTCTATTTCACTCCGCGCCAGCGGTTCTTTTCACCTTTCCCTCATGGTACTAGTTCACTATCGGTCATTAAGGAGTATTTAGCCTTACCGGATGGTCCCGGTGGATTCCAACAAGGTTTCACGTGCCTCGTTGTACTCAGGATACCAATAGGTTACATTTGGATTTCGTTTACTGGCCTATCACCATCTAGGGAGAAGCTTTCCAACTTCTTCAACTATCCATTTGTATACCACATTATGGTCCTACAACCCCACCTCAAAGGTGGTTTGGGCTTTTCCCCGTTCGCTCGCCACTACTAAGGGAATCATTAATTTATTTTCTTTTCCTCCAGGTACTAAGATGTTTCAATTCCCTGGGTTGCTCCATCAAAGAGTATTTATTGATCTAAGATGCAATTACCTATTACGGTAACTAGGTTGCCCTATTCGGAAATCCCCGGATCGTTGTCTACTTACGACTCCCCGAGGCATATCGCTGTTAGTTACGTCCTTCATCATCTCTTAATGCCAAGGCATCCACCGTACGCTCTTTCTATTTTATCTAATATGTGTAAGAAAACTGTTTAATCTGTTTATTGTTTATTTATTCGATTTATCAGTAAAATCTTTTTTCTAACTATTCAGAAAAAACCTTTTTATATTTAATCTCTATATCATTGTGTGTTATTTAGTTTTCAAAGAACAAACTTGAGAGACTTGTATCTCTCAAAACCAAATAAGAATATCTTAAACTAGAACGTCAGGTTTGTACTAATTATTCTCCTTAGAAAGGAGGTGATCCATCCCCACGTTCTCGTAGGGATGCCTTGTTACGACTTAACCCCAATCATCAGTCCTACCTTAGACGGCTCACTCCTTACGGTTATGCCACCGGCTTTGGGTATTACCAACTCTCATGGTTTGACGGGCGGTGTGTACAAGCCCCGAGAACGTATTCACCGCAGCATGCTGATCTGCGATTACTAGCGATTCCAACTTCATGAGGTCGAGTTGCAGACCTCAATCCGAACTGAGACGTATTTTAATAGATTAGCTCCACCTTACGGTATTGCATCTTGTTGTATACGCCATTGTAGTACGTGTGTAGCCCAGGCCATAAGGGGCATGATGATTTGACGTCATCCCCACCTTCCTCCGGTTTATCACCGGCAGTCTCTCCAGAGTCCCCAACTTAATGATGGTAACTGAAGACAAGGGTTGCGCTCGTTGCGGGACTTAACCCAACATCTCACGACACGAGCTGACGACAACCATGCACCACCTGTCACCTTGATAACCTCTATCTTATCTCTAAGACTTTGCAAGGGATGTCAAGGCCTGGTAAGGTTCTTCGCGTTGCGTCGAATTAAACCACATACTCCACCGCTTGTGCGGGGCCCCGTCAATTCCTTTAAGTTTCACACTTGCGTGCATACTCCTCAGGCGGAGTACTTAATGCGTTAGCTGCGACACTGAAAATCCAACATCTAGTACTCATCGTTTAGGGCGTGGACTACTAGGGTATCTAATCCTATTTGCTCCCCACGCTTTCGTGCCTGAGCGTCAGTTACAGACCAGGTAACCGCCTTCGCCGCTGGTGTTCCTCCATATATCTACGCATTTTACCGCTACACATGGAATTCCATTACCCTCTTCTGCACTCTAGATTGCCAGTATTTAAGGCTATATTGGGTTGAGCCCAACGCTTTCACCTCGAACTTAACAATCCGCCTGCGCACCCTTTACGCCCAATAAATCCGGATAACGCTTGCCACCTACGTATTACCGCGGCTGCTGGCACGTAGTAAGCCGTGACTTTCTAGTAAAGTACCGTCACTATAGAAACATTTCCTTTTCTATACATTCTTCCTTTACAACAGAGCTTTACAACCCGAAGGCCTTCATCACTCACGCGGCGTTGCTCGGTCAGAGTTTCCTCCATTGCCGAAAATTCCTTACTGCTGCCTCCCGTAGGAGTCTGGGCCGTGTCTCAGTCCCAATGTGGCTGTTCATCCTCTCAGACCAGCTATGTATCATCGCCTTGGTGGGCTTTTATCTCACCAACTAGCTAATACAGCATAAGCCCATCCCATGGTGTTGGATACCCAACTTTAATAATACTAAGATGCCTTTGTATTACCTATCCGGTATTAGCACTCATTTCTAAGTGTTATCCCAGTCCTTGGGGCAAGTTGCCTATGTATTACTCACCCGTTCGCCACTAACATTAAAAGTGCAAGCACTCTTAATGTTCGTTCGACTTGCATGTATTAAGCACGCCGCCAGCGTTCATCCTGAGCCAGGATCAAACTCTCCGTTTGAAATGACTCTTTTTTTATTATAGTTTTATTAAATAAAACTTAAGTATAATTTAAATGAATTGACGTTTATTGTTTAATTAATTCTTATTCAGTTTTCAAAGATCAAGTTGCACCTTTTTGTTTATCTCAAACGGTGCCTATTAATACTAACAAATCTGGCAACCCATTGCAAGTATTTTTTGAAACTTTTTTAAATTTTTTTGATAATTTTTCTATTTTCCTTTAAAACCTCGCATTTATTTATTAATAAGCTATAATTTTCATTGGAAAGAAGGAATATATGATCTTAGAAACTATTAATGAAAACTTATTGGAATTAGCTAAAGAATCTGATAAAGAACTTGAACCTATCTATAAACAAATAGAAGATACATGTTTATATAACTCAAATAGAATTCTATCTGCCTTTATAGAAAATAATGTTTCTTATTCAGACTTTGCAGAAGTCAATGGCTATGGCAATTATGATGAAGGAAGAGATAAGCTTGAAAAAATCTTCGCTACAGTACTTGGATGTGAAGACGCGCTTGTAAGACCTCATATTATGAGCGGTACAAACGCCCTATACCTTACATTCTCATCTCTTTTAAAACATGGCGATACTTTTATTTCTATTACAGGAACGCCATATGATTCTCTACAAGAAATGATTGGTCTTATCGGAAATTCAACCCAATCGCTAAAAGCTTATGGCGTTAAGTATGAACAAATTGATCTTATCAATAACGACTTTGACATCAACTCAATTGTTGAACGTCTAAAAAAGAAAGATGTAAAACTAGTTGAAATTCAAAGATCTCGTGGTTATTCTTCAAGAGACTCATTAACAATTGAAAAAATCGAAAGAGCAATCAAAGCAATTAGAGAAGTAAATGGCGAAGTAATCATCATGGTCGATAACTGTTATGGCGAACTTGTCGAAAAACAAGAACCAGGACATATTGGAGCCGATGTAGTTGTAGGTTCACTTATGAAAAATCTTGGTGGTGGTGTTGCCTCAACCGGTGGTTATGTTGCTGGTAGAAAAGATTTGATTGATATGGTAGCTGATAGATTAACATCTCCAGGTATCGGTAAAGACTTAGGTGCTAATTTCAACTTAAACAATTCATTCTTTAAAGGAATATTCATGGCACCTAGCGCTGTAAAGAACGCTCTACAAACAGCAGTATTTACATCTTATATGCTAGAAAAACTAGGATATGAAAACATTTCTCCTAGATACAACGAATATAGAACTGATATTATTCAAACAATCGGCCTAGGCAATAAAGATAACCTTGTTAAATTTACTCAAGGTATTCAAGCAGCATCTCCAATCGATTCATTCGTAAGAGTACTTCCAGCACCAATGCCAGGTTATCCATTCGATGAAGTAATGGCAGCAGGTAGTTTTACTCAAGGAAGTACCATTGAATTAAGTGCTGATGCTCCTGTTATCGAACCATATGTTTTATTCCTACAAGGAAGTTTAACTTTAGAGTATGGTAAAATTTCTATTCTAAAAGCATTAACTTCTATGCAAAACGACTAAAGGGATCTTATGATCCCTTTTAATTTGAACTTGTTTGGCCACCATCAATTCTAATTATTGAATTATTAATATAATCAGCCTTATCAGAAACCAAGAAACTAACTAAATTAGCCACCTCTTCAGGCTTACCATATCTTTTAAGTAATATCTTATCGCATTCTTCTTTCAAGAACCCTTCATCATAACCATCTAATTCGCTTTCGGTGCCAATAAAACCCGGAGCCACACAGTTAACATGAATGAAAGGCGAACCTTGTATTGCCATATTATGAGTTAGTGATATAACTGCCGCCTTACTAGCATCATAGTCAATGCTCATTGGATAATAAGTATTAATTCCATTAGTACTAGAAATATTGATAACTCTACCATATTCCTGTTTTAGCATTTTCTTATAAGCTCTTTTAAATGTATTAAAATATCCAACGACATTAACATCTAAAAGCCTTAAGAACTCTTCACTAGTTTTTAAACTAAATAAATTCGCATAATCAACCGCGGCATTATTAACTAAAACACTGACATTACCAAGTTCCTTTTCGACATTATCAAACATGAAATTTACTTCATCAGCCTTAGATACATCGCACTTAATTGCCAAACATTTTACAGCATACTTATCAATAATTTCATTCTTTAATTTAAACGCTAATTCACTTGATGATAAATAATTTATCACTACATCATAGCCATCACTTGCCAATTTTTCTACAATAGCTCTACCAATGCCCTTGGCAGAACCTGTAACTAATGCTACTTTATTCATCTTATAAAAAAGAGCTTATTAATTAAGCTCTTGAAGAATACTCACCATCAGCAGAAGTAACTAAAATCTTTTCACCTTGCTCAATAAATTGAGGAACTCTTAATGAAAGACCAGTTTCTGTAAGTGCATCCTTAGTTTGTGTAGAAGGAGCACCCTTGATTGCAGGTGTTGTTTCCACAACAGTTAATTCAACCTTATCAGGAACAGAAATAGTTAATACATCACCCTCAAAAATTTGAAGCATAACAGTCATACCTTCTAGTAAGAAATACTTATTGAAACCAACCTTGTTTTCATCTAACTCATAAGTTTCAAAAGTTTCCATATCCATAAAGTAATAAATATCACCTGCAGAATAAGAATATTGAGCAGCCTTCTTTTCAATCATTGCAGCCTCAAACTTTGTAGACGCATTGAAATTTCTTTCTTGAGTAGAACCTGTCTTTAAGTTCTTCATCTTAGTCTTTAAAATTGCAGCGCCCTTGCCAGGCTTAACATGCATAAAATCAATAACTTGCCATGGATCACCATCAACCATAACAGTTAATCCAGTTTTAAAATCACCAGCTTCAATTGCCATAAAAATAATACTCCATTTCTTTAACTCACTTTAAATTGTAACAATTCATATACCTTTTTACAAACTAAAACAAAGTCTTTTGTTCATTATGTTCTTTAATATAACGAGTCCACTTAATATAACCATAAGTTGTATTTGTAAAATAACCAAGTTTTAACACCAATAGAACATATTGACCAGCTAAGATATTTATAACAGCTTCCAAGAAAGCACAAATATACCATGCAATCCATTGTTCTCTTAGTCTAAAGAAAATAAACAAACCATTACATACACCAACTGCACTAGCACAAGCATCAATATAAGTAATAATAGTCATTAACTTTTGATCACCATTTAAGAAATCAGTCTTAATATCCAAGCCACTCAAGAAATAGCCAACGCCAAATGTCCAAATGATTATGCCCAAAATAATAAGCACTTCTTGATAACCCTTTAGTCTTCTAACCGCAGTTAGTTCATCATCTTCATCATCCTTATGTTTACTCCAGTTAATATAACTCAAGATATCAATTGGCAACCAGAAGAACAATGTAGTCGCAATTGTCGCAAAACGATACATCAATACAACACAAGTTAAAATCTCTGTAATTTCAACAACAACAGAAACCAAGAAATTATAACGAGATTGTTTAGAAATTAATAATTCACATAAGATATTCAAGAAAGTATCTAATAGATACAACAACATGATGATAATGCCATTAACACCATTTGCACCCTCTTCTGGGAATAAGACAGCAACAATAGTTGCCAACAACATAATTGACACAAACCATGACTTCTCGTAAGTTGTGAATGACTTAGAGAAATAATAAACAATCCAAACTGATAAAGCTAAGATAACACAGGCAATAGAGGCATTAAATAGCTGTGCACATCTATTAGCCATTTCCTCTTTATAAGTAAAAGCCAAATCATCTAAACTTGGATTTTCTTGTTCAAAACATAATGAAGTGCCATTATCTAATACATATTTATAAGCTTCAACTGTATCAACAACTTCACTTTCATCGCTATATTCTTTAACCAAAGAATCTTCACCATCACTATAAGTAATAGTACAAACAGTTGCATCTTCATCACATTCACTATCTTTATCTCTTGTTAAAGTCACAGTACCAACATAAGTTGCGTTCTTATAATCATCACTATTAATCTTATTTAAGCCAATAACACAAGTCGAAATTGAAACGACTAAAAGTAAACACATCACAACAGTCTCGATTGTCTTTAGTGTCTTATTTTCTTCTTTATATCCCTTAATTTTTTCTAACATTATCTAAACTTCTCTATTCTATCAATTGCTTTCTTTAACACATCCATACTAGACGCAATCGAAAATCTAATATAGTTATCCCATTTCTCACCAAAAGTAACACCTGGTGTTGCTACCACGCCTACTTTGTCCAATAATTCATCACAAATCTCAATTGATTTTTTGCCACTAGCTTCAATATTAACCCAATAGTAGAAACTACATCTTGGAAGTTTCCCTTTAAAATAAGGATGCTTATTAATCTCATTATGAAAATAGGTCATACGTTCTTCTAGCGATTCACAATATGGTTCTATATGATCCCATGGATGCTTATATATTTCTAATGCACCATATTGTAATGGGGTTGATGTATTAGTGATTGTTTGTTGTGCAAACAACGCCATTTTCTTAACAAGCTTTTTATTAGCTAAAGCATAGCCAAGTCTAAATCCGGTCATTGCGTGAGATTTAGAATAGCCATTAACTAAAACTAAACGTTCTTTTATATTCTTTTCGCTTAAGAAAGAATGATGAACTTCTCCTTTATACACTAAACGATCATATACTTCATCAGAAATAATATAGGTATTTGGATGTTTTAGTGCAATCTTGCAAATGCTTTCAACTTCATCTTTAGAAAACATAGAACCCGCAGGGTTGTTTGGTGAGTTCACCAAAATACATTTAGTTTTATCGTTTACTGCTTCATCTAACTTTTCAATATTCAAACTTAAGTCATCATTTAAATCCACTACTTTGATGATAGCTTCAGGTTCAGCTAAAGCTATATTACTTGGATAACTCAAATAATATGGTGAAATAATGACAACCTCATCTTTTGGTTCTAATAAACAAGAAAGCGCAAAGTAACTAGCTGGTTTAACACCAGGGGCAATCATCACCTCATCACCTATATATTCACAACCGTATATATTGTTTACATCATGTGCTATCGCATCTCTTAATTCTTTAATTCCTTGGCTATTAGAATAATGTGTTTTTCCTTCTAACATAGCCTTGTATATGCCATCAATTACATATGTTGGCACTTTCATATCTGGCTCACCAACGCATAAAGATACAATATCTTTGCCATCTTTAATCATCTCATCAGCTATATCGCTGTATTTATGATTCAATGCCTCTTTGACATCACTTGTAAAATGCATATCTCCCTCTTAATTCTTTAATATTCAAGAATTTTTTAGCCTGTTTCTTAAATGAATCCAAATCCCCAGAAACATAAAATTCAACATTAGGCTCTTTACAACAATCATTATTAAGTTCATCAGCCAAAATGACACCACTATTAATTAATTTAACTTTATGTTCAAAATACTTATCAATCTTTTCACTCAACAAAGGATAATGGGTACACCCTAGTATCAAAGTATCAATACCCTTTTCTTTTAACCCCTTAAGATATTCATCAATCGCTTCATCCATTTCCAAAGTATCAATCATATCTTTTTCAATCATAGGGGCAAATTTAGGACATGCTTGTTCATATACTTCATAGTCACTTAATTCTTTTTTAAACGCATGAGTATTAACAGTGGCACTTGTCGCAATTACCCCAATTTTATTATTAACAGTAGCTTTTTTAGCACCCAAGGCAGCTGCCTTAATGATGCCTACTATTTTCATATCATAATTTTTAACTAAATCACTTAAAACAGTAGAACTAATAGTTCCACAAGCTCCAATAATCACATCACATCCTTTAGATGCAAGAAAATCGATATCGTCCTTGCCATATTGTCTTAGGGTTGCTATATCCTTATCTCCATAAGGTACTCTAGCTGTATCACCAAAATAAACAATTCTATCAAACGAATTATTTTTTAAAATTTCTCCTAAAACACTTAGACCACCAAGTCCGCTATCAAAAATCCCTAATACCATCTAAAGTTTGTTCACTAACTCCTTAAAAATCCTTCCACGCTCTTCAAAATTCTTAAACTGATCATAACTTGAGCATGCAGGTGATAATAATACTACATCACCATTTTTAGCTATGCTTGTTGCCTTATCTAAAGCCTCATCCATAGTTTCACACACAATCGCATCATCTTTTAACTCAGCCAATAGATACTTTGTCTCACCAAAAGTAATCAAACATCCAATCTTATCAACTTCATTTTTTAGTGCATCGAATCCAGTGTGTTTATCATGACCACCAGCTAATAGAATAACTGGCTTGTCAAAAGACCTTAGGGCAATAACCGTACTATCGGTATTTGTACCCTTTGAATCGTTATAATATTTAACACCATCTACTTCCTTCACGAATTCAATACGGTGTTCAACACCCTTAAATGTTGTAATGGCTTTGTTGATAATCTCAACACTTGCGCCTAATTTATAAGCTAAACAAGCAGCCATCATCGCATTAGCTAGATTATGTTTGCCAATAATCTTTAAGTCATTTTTATCAAATAATTCTTGATCAAATAGATAAACCTTATCGCCTTTTAAACATAAATCAGCTTTTTTGTCTAATGAGAAAGTAACAACTTTACACTTAATATCCTTACAATAATCTACACAGTTCTCATCATCAAGATTTAATATGAACCAATCATCACCACTCATATTCTTGTACACCAAAGTCTTTGCCTTATAGTAATCATCTAATGTATCAAAATAATCTAAATGATCTGGTGTTAAATTTGTAATAACAGCACATTCTGGATGGAAAGATGGTGCCCCTAATAATTGGAAAGCACTAATCTCTAACGCAATACGTGCATCTTCATCCTCATGTTCAAATACTATTTCACTTAAGGCAGTGCCAATATTACCACAGGCATAAGATTTAAATTCATATTTCAATATTTCATGAACTAAAGTAGTAATTGTCGTCTTACCATTTGTACCCGTAATAGCAGCTACCTTATAATTCTTCGCATAATTTAAAGCTAATTCGATTTCAGTAATAATCGGTATCTTCTCCTCTTCAAAAAAGACTACAAGTCTATTTGAATAAGGGATACCTGGATTCTTTACCACAAAGTCATAGGTATCATTAAATAAACAATCAGGATGGCCGTTATCATAAACAGTTACACCTAATTTCTCCAGTTCTGATTTTTCTTTAACTTCTTTCGCATCAGTTAAAGTCACATCAAAACCTTTCTTATTAAGAAGCTTACAAGCCCAATAGCCGCTTCTTGCACAACCAATAACTAAAACCTTTTTCATACTTTATAAGTTTACCACCATACGCAAGTGGTTTAGAATGAAAGTATGTATTTAATTTTATTAGTATTACTTGTTATTATCATTATTTGTCTTTTTCTTATTAAAGAAACTTTTGTAAGAAATGATAAATTAGATACAACACCTGCTTGGTATGAATATATCAACGCTAATCAAGAAGGTAGAGAATATATCTATTCTTTAAATCCTGAAGACTTATATATTAATTCTTTTGATAATCTAAAACTACATGCCATATTCATCAACAACAATATCAACAAGACTATCATTTGTGTTCATGGTTATAAGGCCAAGGATGGTCTTTATGATTTTGGGATGTCTGCAAGATTTCTTAACAGTCTTGGCTACAACCTTTTGTTTGTAGATAATAGAGCCCATGGTTTGTCACAAGACAAATACATTGGCTTTGGTGTCTTAGATTCTATTGATGTTAATTCTTGGGTTGATTATCTTGTTACCAACATGAATCAAGAAACCATCATCTTGTATGGAATGTCTATGGGTGCTGCTACGGTCATGAACGCGCAAAACAACAAAGCAAAAGCCATCATCGCCGACTGTGGTTTTGCCTCAGGTTATGATGAAGTAGCTTATCAAATCAAGAAGATGTATCACCTTCCACCCTTTCCTATCATCCCTATTTCCAACGTCTTGTTAAAACTATTAGCTCATTATTCACTAAAAGAAAAAGAAGCTTATAAATCAATCAAAAACTACAAAAATAACCTTTTAATCATCCACGGTGACAAAGACCGTTTTGTCCCTACTGGGGATGCTTATAAGATATTTGATAATGCGACTTGTCATAAGAAAATATTAATAGTACCCGGTGCAAGTCATGCCAAGAGCTATTTAAAAGATACTAAATTATATGAACAAACAATCAAGGAGTTTTTAGATGAAATTGATTAATTCCTTATTAACAATCATGTTTCTAATTCAACCACTTTCTATCAAAGATGAATATGATTTAATCATCAATCAAATGTCATTAAGAGAAAAAGTAGGTCAAATGTTTTTTATAAGACTTGAGGCACTAGATCCCGATTATATCAGCGATGAATTAAGCGGCAAGTATATCAAACACGACATCTTAAATGATGAAATGATAGACACATATAATGAGTATCCATGTGGTGGTATAGTGCTTTTTGCGAAAAATTTAAATGATGAAAGACAACTTATCACGCTTACAAACAACATTCATAATCTAAATAATAGACCTTTAATTTGTATCGATGAAGAAGGTGGTATGGTATCAAGAATTGCCAACTCAAATAAATTTAGAGTTAAGAAAACGCCTAATAGTAATACCCTAACAACATATGATGATGCCTATAAACAAGGATATTATATCGGTACTTATTTAAAGAAATATCATATCGATATTGATTTTGCCCCTGTAGCTGATATCAACTCAGATTCTCAAGATAACATCATAGGCGAAAGATCTTTTGGCAATAATCCAATTCTAGTTTCAACCATGGTCAATGCCTTCATCAGTGGTCTACATGACAACAATATCATCGCCTGTACTAAACATTTTCCAGGTCATGGTAATAGTAAAGATGATAGTCATTTAAATGAAGTTAATATTGAAGATACTTTACAGATGTTAAAGGAAGAAGAGCTAGTCCCTTTTATCAACAACCTTGATATTTCCGATATGGTTATGATTGGTCATATTAAAACACCAAATACCACAAATGATGATTTACCAGCTTCTTTATCAAAAGAAATTATCACCGATATTTTAAGAGAAAATTATAAATATGATGGCCTAGTGATTACTGATTCATTTGAGATGGCAGCCATCACTAAATACTACACAAACCAAGAAGTTGCCCTAGGCGCAATTGATGCTGGAGTCGATATTTTGTTGATGCCAGAAAACTATAAAGAAGCTTTTGACACCATAATACAAGCAATTAATACTAATCAAATCAAAGAAGAAAGAATCAACGAATCAGTTAAAAGAATTTTAAAACTTAAAACTAAATACAAACTTTTAGAACCATATTCAATTATCTTTTCTAATGACTATTACTTTAAAAAGGATGATGATAAATAAAGTAAAGGAGCCCCCGCAGGAACCCCCTTGGTCGCAGGCCTTTTCAGATTTCTGCAACTCGATCACTAGTCACATTAGACTAAAATATGTAGTCTTTGCCGATTTTTACTGTAGTTATTGCGGCTTCTCTATAAGAGAGTCATATTAAAATCATCAATTTAGGTGAATGCTTTTAAACTGCGCTTTTTTATTATAAAGATGAAAGAACAGTATAGAAAGGAGACGCCTATGAATAAGAAAAGAACTGTCATTTGCTTATTTGTATTAATACTATTATCAATCATCTTTACTCCTCTACACATCCACGGCGATACAATAGCCTGTGATCACTGTCAAAACACAATTCACTACAATCCCGATAACATTGTATGTGAAGGTCAATTTATTACTTGTGATGTATGTCAAAAAAGTACCTATGTTCCTGGTAATAAACATGATTATCATATTCAAAGTGAAACACCTGCAACATGCCAAGATGAAGGCACTGTTGTTGAACTATGTCGATATTGTCAGCATCGTAAACAAACAAATACTCCAAAAATAAATCACACTTGGAATGATATTGGTAACACACAAGCCACATGTACTGCGGCTGGTATCAAACAAGAAGAATGCGCACAGTGTGGCCAAATTCGTAATAGTCCAATACCAGAACTTGGTCATATTTTTAGTGAAACAGTAATTAAAAATCCTACATGCACTGAAAATGGTTTAACACAAAAAGCATGTACGAGATGTAATGAATCTAGTAATATCACAACTAATGCTCTAGGACATAACTTCACAAACTGGAAAACCATAAAGAAAGTAACATGTACCGATGATGGCAAAGAAATAAGAACATGTTCTCGTTGTAATAAAGAAGAAACTAAAACAGTCAAAGTTTTAAATCACGACTTCAGCGAATGGAAAATAATAAATGAACCTACATGTATTGATGATGGTAAAGAAATAAGAACATGTTTGCGTTGTAATAAAGAAGAAAATAATTCCATTAAAGCACTAGGCCATAAAATGACTAATATGGAACTTAAAAAAGAACCTACATGTATTGATAAAGGATATAAACAAGCCCTATGTAAAAGATGTAATAAAGAAGTTAGTGAAGATATAAGTCCACTAGGTCATAACTTTTCAGAATTTGTAATCATCAAAGAACCTTCATTAAACCAAAAAGGTTATAAAGAAAAGAGGTGTACTCGATGCAACAATATCTTAAGAGAAGAAATTCCTGCTTTAACTTTTAAAGAATTCGCTAAAGAACACCCAGCAACAGTCGCATTAACATCAATTGCCATTATTGGAGTTTCTACAGCTAGCATATATTTCTTTCTAACTAAAAAAGTTGCCAAAGCAGGAGTTAAAGTTGTCGGAAAATCATTAGTTGCTAGAACAAGTAGACAATTATTAAAAGAATTAGAAATAAAGACAATTGATCTTATCGCAACTGAAAATGAATATTCAAAAAGTTTAAGTGAAACTCTTAAGAAAATGCCAATGATTAAGTTCAACTTTGATAGTATCGATAATTATCAAGAATTAATAGAGGAACACGATCATGATTTAATCATTTTTGAATTATCAAACACAAACATTGTTGTAATTAATGAATTTGAAGATGTTAAAGTGTTAGTTATTGGTTTAAAGGAAATAATTGATAAACACATTGATGAATTAAATCAATTAAAGAAAGATAAGACAATAGTCAATTACACTACTTATGATAAAAACATGGCAGCCACTATTCTATTGCCATTATATAAACCAGAGCTTGATATCGATAATAGTTTAGAAGGTCTAAGCCTTGTCCTATCAGTCTTCGGTCTAGAATGGGCAGCTAATATCTTAGATTTATTATCATCAGGAAAAGAAATTCATGATATTGTCAAAGAAGGAGATCCTGATTCAGTTGATAAATTAACAGTGCTTGCTGATGCATGTGCTATATTTGGAATAGATGGAGAAGTATTTGAAAGTATTGCCTCATATCTAGAAAAAATTAAACAAGGCAAGAGAAAGTTAGATGAGAATCTAAGTGATGAATGATACTTTTAAAAAGGCAAGAACCTAGAGGTACTTGCCTTAGTTTTATTATTCGTGATCTTCAAATAATCTATAGATTTCAGATACTGGCTTATGACTAGAGATAGCTAAAATTAACTTAGATAACATCAAACCAATACTTAATTGCTTAATCTTAGTAGTTTGAGCCTTCTTTTCTTCATCAAGAGGAATAGAATTTGTACAAACAACTTCCTTGATACAAGAATTTTCAAGTCTTTCAATAGCTGGACCTGAGAAAACACCATGTGCTAGACAAACATAAATATCCTTAGCACCAAATCTCTTTAAGATATCACAAGCAGCAACTAAAGAACCTGCAGTATCACAGATATCATCTACAACGATACAGTCCTTACCATCAACATCACCGATAACGCTTTGCGCTTCACAAACGTTAGGTCTTGGACGTCTTTTATCAACAATCGCAATACTAGTATCTAAGATATTTGCTAAGTTTCTAGCTCTTGTTGCACCACCATGGTCAGGAGAAACAACAACAACATTTTCCATATCTAAACCCTTATTTAAGAAATAACGACCCATCATAGGAATACTTGTTAAATCATCTGCTGGGAATGAGAAGAAACCTTGAATTTGAGATGCGTGTAAATCAATTGTAATAACTCTATTAGCACCAGCTGCTTCTAATAAATCAGCTACAAGTCTTGCTGTAATAGGTTGTCTTGGTTTTGCCTTACGATCTTGTCTTGCATATCCATAATAAGGAATAATACATTGAATCTCACTAGCACTTGCACGCTTAGCTGCATCAATTGCCACAAGAAGTTCCATAATACGTTCGTTAACTGGCTTATATGTACTTTGTACAAAATAAACTTGCTTACCACGAACGCTCTCACCGAATTCAACTAATGTTTCACCATCTGCGAAATGATTAACTGAAATCTTACCAGGTTCAATACCTAAATGAGAACAAATCTCATTTGCTAGATCTTGGTTACCAGATAAAGAAAAAACTTTGATATCTTCGTTCATACTAAATTAACACTGCCCCTCCTTAGTATACTTATATCCATATCCTTTTTTGTTTTGTTGATAAAGACGCGCTATTGCCAAGTCTCCATTCTCAACATTCTTATCTATAGTAGATCCAGCCGCAACAAAGGCATAAGAACCTACATATAAAGGTGAAATCAAGTTAACATTGTTACCGATCTCACTATAAGAACCAACCATAGTCAGCTTATTATTAGCGGTAGTGACACTAGCACCAACCCTAACATTATTCCTCAAAGTTGTATTCGACAAACAAGACAAATGATCAACAACACAATCATTCGCAAGTCTACAATTTGAAAGCTTCACAAAACTTGCAACCCTAGTATTATCCCCAATAAAACACTTAGAGTCAACCAAACTATTAGGACCAATAATACAATTATTACCTATTGCACTATCATAAAGCTTAGAATCATCAATCTCATTATTATCGCCAAGCTTAGAATCCTTAATAGTACTACCCTTACTTATTCTATTATTCTTACCAATACTAGACTTACCACTTATACTTACATAAGGACCAATAATTGTACCCTTATCAATCTTTACATCAATCCCAATAGAAACATTATCTATATCTTCAATAATGACACCATTATCTAAAAACTTATCAATAATTCTATTTTTAATAGTCTTCCAAACAGACGGAATATCCTTAATACTTTCAAAACGTTTACTATTCTCACTTGTTATAGTAACCGCCTTATATTGTAAAGTTTCAAAAGCTTCAATATCCTTATTATTTAAACAAAAAACAGGAACTAGCTCCTCATTATAAAAAACGCTATTTTCCTGTTCCATCAAACTTAAGAAATCTTCCTTCTCAATCAAAGGATAAAAAGGTGACAATAGTAAACACTTACCATCCTTATCACTTAAATCGCCAACAATTTCTTCAACTGAACTTCTATTAACTACACCATCAATATGTACATTTTCGCCACCAATCAAAAAGATTGAATCCAAATCAAGACGCCTTAAAACATCGATTGTATAATCGATTAACATCTTATCATTAACCATTAGAGTCGCTAACTCTAATTCTTTTTGACCATCTAAAAATAAAACAGCACTATTCATGGGTACACCTAGTTCTATTCTAGCATTTAATTGCCTATTTAGACTTTAATATTTGACAAGTTCTGACAAAATATCCTCTATTCATCATCTTTTTTCTAAGCTGATTAATCTTAAACAAATCTCTATCAATTGTATAAACGGTAGAACCACTACCTGTAACCATTGTAAAATCAGCACCAGCATACTCTAAATCGCGCTTTGCCTTGGCAATACCCTTACAAAGCTCAATCGCAGGAGCCTCCAAACTATTCTTAAGAAAAGGCTTAATATTCTCACCATTTTTTAACTTATCCAAAATCAAATCAACATCAGGATGCACACAAGTATCCATATCAAGCTTCTTATAACACTCCTTAGTAGAAACACCACGCTTTGGCTTAACCAACAAAACATGATAATCATCCTTAATATCAATAAAAGTTAGCTTATCACCTAGTCCTTCTACTAAAGCAGGCTTACTATAATAGTTGAAATAAACATCAGCGCCAATCTTAAGACACAATTCCTTAATCTTCTCATCAGACAATTGAAGATTATACTTAACATTTAAAAACTTAATAATCGCAGCACCATCAGTACTACCACCAGCCAAACCAGCCTGAGTTGGAATCATCTTATTTAAGACAACCTTAAAATTCTCCTTAATCCCAAATTCCTCTTTCATAGTATTAAAAGCCTTAACAATCGTATTATTCTCATCAAAAAAAATATAAGGACGATTAGAAGAATACTCCATCTCTTCACTATAACTGATATCCATATCATCAAAGAAATCAAGTGGTACCATAATCATTCTTAACTCATGATAACCATCATCCCTAACACCCAAGACATCCAAAGACAAATTAATCTTCGCATAAGCCTTAATCTTCATTAACACTCACCTCATACATTCTAATAAAAGTATCCAAATCTAATTCTTGTGCCCTTACACTCTCTTTTAAATTCAAAGTTGAATAAATTCTACCAATAGTATCAACGTCAAGAAATTGCTTAAGATTATTATTCAAAGTCTTTCTTCTATTCTTGAAACAATTCTCTATAAACTCAAACAAACCCTTTTCATATTCAAAATTACGCTTAAACTTAGGTGTAAAAGAAATAACCACACTATCAACCTTAGGACTTGGATAAAAGACAGCCTTAGAAACATTCATCTCCTGTTTCACATCATAAAGATACTGAACAATAATACTTAACGCATTATAGTCTTCGCTACCAACTCTAGCCTTAAAACGATCCCCCACTTCCTTTTGAACCATTACCGTAATCTTAGAAATATCCAAATTACTATTGAACAACTTAAAAAGAATCGGTGTTGTCACATAATAAGGTAAGTTTGAACAAACCCTAATAGTCTCACCCTCGTACTTAGTCAAATCAGTATCCAAGAAATCTTCTAGATAAACATTAAATTTTGAATCATCAATTGACTGCTTCAAGATAGCATACATATCCTTATCAATCTCATAAGCATCCACACACTTTGAATACTTAAGTAACATCTCACTTAGTGCACCAAGACCTGGACCAATCTCAATCGTCTTACAATTAATATCACAGGCATTCTTGGCAATATTGTCGACAATATTAGAATCAATCAAAAAATTCTGGCCAAACTTCTTCTTAGCTTTCAAATCACCTAATGTCTTCTTTACATAATTAATATTCGATATCATCTAACTCTTCCCTACTTATGCCCAACATATTAAGCCTCTTCAACATCGTCTTACCATTGCAAGTACCGATATGAAAAGCCTTAGAAACTACCTCGCGCTTATATGAACTATCCTCACTTCCCATAAGACCTAGTTCATACATATCTTCTACACTAATTGTATGATGAAATTCATCATAACTAACCACATTATCAAGAGCCTCTTTTAAAACCTTAAAAGAAGCATGCTCAACACCAACCTTCTTCTTAGTACGTGCGTCTTCCTTCAACACAAAAGCATTCTTAAGACCAGGTATATAATCATTAATTCTCTTTCTAATCTTCTCACCAGCTGAATCAGGATCCAAGAAAAGAATCACACCTCTTCTTTGATTAACCTCATCAATATATTCTAAAGTTTCTCTACTTAAACCCAAACCATGAGTCTCAATAGTATCTACCTCAAAATACCTTTGAAGATTCTTGGTATCATTTTTACCCTCAACTACAATTACTTCTCTAATCATAAATTATTAAAATCTTCTTTTAAAGTTAACTTCCTATTGTCACTTAAACACTCAACAACCTTAACCTTATAGCCACACTTCTCTACAATAGATGCATCATCAGTAATACCACCAATTAAATCAACACTCTTATAAGCATCCTTAATCAATTCTGATTTAAAGCCTTGAGGTGTCAAAGCATAATATATATGTTCACGATCAATAGTCTTATCAATAAAACCATCACTTACATACTTGATAGTATCTACAGCCTTCTTAGCCAACAAGGCACAAGAATATTCCTCTACATTAGATTTAAGTCTTTCTAAATCATCAACATCAAGAAAAGGTCTAGCCCCATCATGAATCAACACATAGTCACTTGTAACCTCATTTAAACCATTAAGAACCGACTCATATCTTTCCTTGCCACCAGGAACTGTAACCAACTTATCACACTTGAAATCAAGTTCAAAGTTACAAACCACAATTAGTTTTTGACAATCATCATCATTGATGAAATTTAAACAAGAATGATTTAAAACAGTCTTACCATCTCTCATTCGATATAAGACCTTATTAAAACCTAAATCAGCTCTTTTGCCAACACCACCGGCCACAACTATCGCATCATATTTCATTAGTACACAAATCCTTCACTTGAGCTTTTAAGAAATCTAAGATAATAGCTCTATTAACCTTTAAACTAGTCCCAAAGGCACCGCCTGATATTTCAATAAATTCATGATTAAGTGCTTCCTTATCAAAGAAAATACCCTTATTCTTCTTAACACCAATAGGAGAGACACTACCTCTTTCATAACCTACTTCCTTAAGAAGATCCTTGACATGAACCATCTCTAGACTCTTAACACCAATCTCTTTAGCAGCCTTCTTTAAATCAATTTGTTGATCAACCGGAATAACCAAAATAAAAAGATCATGATCATGCTTAGCAGCCAAAGTCTTATAACACATCTTAGGATCCTGTCCTAAGTATTCGCTTACCTTTTCACCAGAAAAAGATTCCTTAGGAATATCATAAGTTAATAATTCATAAGAAATCTTCGCCTTATCTAACAAACGCATAGCGTTAGTCTTTATCATTTAATCACCTCATAATAAAGCTTACCCAAATCATTAGGTAAATCAGTTTCAACTATCATCATCTCTTGTTTTAAAGGATGATAGAATTCTAACTCATCAGCCATCAAACCCATGCGGATACAAAGAGGTGACTCTACACCATATAATTGGTCATTTAAAATTGGATAATGTTTATAAGCTAAATGAACTCTAATTTGATGAGTTCTACCTGTATCTAAAATACATCTTAAAATAGAAAAATCATTCTTCTTAGAATAACCCAAGCTTCTAACCTTAGTTAAAGCATTTTGACCGCCCTTATAAACAACTCGCTTATTCGCATTATGACGATCCTTACCAATAGGTTCATTAATAATCATCGAAGCATTTCTTTCCATCTTGCCCTTCACAAAAGCTAAGTATGATCTTCTAATTTGTTTCTCACTTAATAACTTATCTAACAAAGGTTGGAAAATAATAGACTTAGAGAACATAACTAAACCACTAGTCTCTTTATCTAGTCTATGTAATGGATAAGCACTAATATATGGTCTATCCATAAAATAAGCCTTAACCCACTCTGTTAAAGTATCCTCATCGTTACCATCACTATGAACCAAAACACCCTTTGGCTTATTAACTACCAAAATGATTTCATCCTCATAAACCACATCAAGCTTATGCTTAGACTCATGATATTCATAAGTTTCAGGATAAATATTAATCTCTAAATTCATCCCCACAATATAATCTTCACGCTTACAAGGATTACCATCTAAAGTAATCCATTTGTTTTGAATCAACAAATGTTGAATCTTCTTTGAAGGAATAAATTCATCAAAAAAGTCTTGTACCTTCTCATTAAATAGAGAAGCAATCTCAATCTTAAGTATCTTGTCTTCTAATATATATTTCATCGCCCCTATTATACGATTTTTAGCTATGAAAAATCCTACAAGATATTTTCACATCATTAGCGGGCATAAAAAATTCGATACAGTAACCTTGCTTCTCTTCATCAAAATAAGTTTTCGCATCAGCGCCTTCTATATTTACAGACACCCTAGCATCATACATAAAACCACCACCCTCAGCATAAATAATCCTTACAAGCTCGCCTTCTTTGTAATTCTTCTTAACATCACTATAAGCAGGTGGATAGTCTAAGATAACTTGAAAAGTATTTTGACTACCGCACGTAACAGTAGTCAAAACGCATAAACTCAATATTATCTTTCTCATAACACCACAAGTCTTCCCTCAATACTAGCATTTAAATGTTGGTGATCACTTAAATATTGTTCAACAATATCATTAATTGAAGTAGAAACAATCTTTGGACGAGCTCTTTCCACTATTGGTGCTAATGGGATATTAAAGAACTCTTCAAAACTATTAAAATGGAATTTCGCAAGAGCTACCTTATAAACTGCATCCTCATCAATCGGTTTACCATTAAAATTAAACTTATTAAATTCATGAGTAGCACGATCATATTCTACTTTTAAGCCCCTTGATAATTGATAGAATTCACAATGTTCACCTTGCCAAACCCCATCTCTTAACATATAACGAATCATCTCTTTAAATTCTCTACCCGAGATATCTAAACAATATAATGGATCATCATATGGTAAACATTCCATAATATCTTGATACAAGATAATAGGTCCCATCTTTTCCGTTCTAATAGCACCCGAGCCAAACAAGACAATATCGATTGCCAAACTATCCAACAAGATATCAGCTAAAAGATTACCAAGTTCGGTTTCCTGTTCACGCTTTGGATGAGTTAATTCTCTTCTTAAACGGGTAACCACTCTTTGGTACTTAGTATCAGTCTGTTCCTTAAAATGTTTCAAGATAGTCTCAATATGCTTATCATATGGACAATGACTATCATCGATCGGAACAATTTCCCACTTAAAATCATGAATACAATTATTATCAGTATCCACATTGATATCAAATCTGCCAATCTGATTAGTACCCGTACCAGCTTGCACAATCACAATATCATTAACGATGGCTGGCTCTTCTGGAATCGTATGTGAATGTCCTCCAATAATCACATCAACACCCAAGGAAGGATCTAACATGGCAGCCAACTTCTTATCTTCTTCAAAACCAATATGGGTTAATAAAACAGTAAAATCAATATCGACATTATTAAAATTATTACAGATTCTCTCTACTTCTCTTGCCGCATCTTTAATATCAATTAGGGAACCTATTAGCCCATCTCCCTTAGTTTGATTGATAACTTCTTCAGTCAAGATACCAATGAAAAGGATTCTCATGCCATCAATCTTAATAATCTTACATGGTTTAAATAAACCTGAATTATTAGTCTTAATATGCAAGTTAGCATTCACGATTGGAAACTTCGCACACTTCTCTAGAAACAACAATTGACCAATACCATAGTCAGTCTCATGATTACCAATAGTCACAATATCAGGAGATAACATGTTCATAATCTCAATAGTTGAAAAGCCTTGGTATTCACTATCAATGATTGAACCCCTAAACATGTCTCCCGCTACACAATACAAGACATTTTCTTCTTCTTTTCGCACTTTACTGATATAACCAGACAAAAGCGAAACACCACCCACTAGCTTATCATCAATATCTTCCGATAAGAAATCACCATGCATATCATTTGAATGCAAAATCGTTAGTTTCTTTAATTCCATAATGTTTCACCTCTACTACCTATATTTTTTCATAATAGTAAAAAGTAAAAATCACCAAAACTAATGATTAATCATTATCTATATCAATCGCAATACCATTAACACGTGCTAATATCGCAAGCTCGGTTCTATTAGCACAACCTGTCTTATCTAACATATGTTGAATATGTGTCTTTACCGTATTCTCAGAAATATAAAGTTTCAACGCAATCTGTCCATTAGACAAGCCCTTAGTCATAAGCCTTAATACTTCTAATTCCTTATCTGTAAATTCATGAGAATAGGCATGACCTATCTTAATACTTGGAGCACTATCTGGATAAACCGATTCTCCATTCATCGTCCTGTCCATTACTTCAAGAATAGTCTCTTTAGATATCTCCTTATACCAAAAACTATCAATACCTGCTTCCTTAGCTCTTTTTAACCAAGATGCCTCAGCCATTGAGGTTATCATTATTATCTTTAAATTAGGATATTTCTTTTTCACCTTAATGGCCTCCAAGAGGCCATTGGAGCCATCAGCCATTAAAATGTCCATAATCAGCAAATCACAAGAGTGGCGCTCAAGGTATGATTCTACAAGAATTGCCGACTCTAAAGAATTCTCTAATTCATAGTTATTAGAACTCTTAATATAATACTCAAATAATTCCCTGGCAATATATTGATCATCCACTATTATTACTTTATACTTCATTGTTAACTCCTAGTTCTATTATCAATTTAAAACTATCACTTGTATCTATGGTCATTTTACCACCATTATTCTCTACCATTGACCTTATATTCTTTAAACCACCTTTTTCAACATAGGATGCAACCCTATTATCACCATCATTATAAAGTTCGATATGCTTACCATTGATATCACAAAATAGATTCTTACACTTACCATGTTTAACCCCATTGTTTAAAGCTTCTAGGATAACTTCTTTAATAATATGTTTATTATTATCATCAAATTTAAAATCACCATTAATACGAAGTCTTACTCCAAGTCTTTCGCTCTCTACATATATCGCATTAAAATCATCTAACCAAAGGCCTTGTTTCTTCATCACATCAATGACATATCTCCAAAACAAGACTACCTTATTAGGTTCCTTATTCTCATGAATAAAATATGACCTTGCCAACAATAAACATCTACCAACCTCATCATGAACCTTACTTCGAGCATTTAGAACTTCCTCTTCATTCACGATTCTTTCGATATCCATAGACATCTTCTTAAGCTTTAAATTTAGATTATCCAATCTTTTCTTATCATTATTAAGCTGTAAATTAAGTTCATATTGTTTAGTAATATCCGTTAGAGTCATTTCATAAACTTCTTCATCACCAACACTAATCACTTTTCTATTAAAGTTATATACCCTATCCCCACATTTAATATTGATAGTTGGTTCTTTTCTTAGTACACTCAAGTCATAATCACCAGATAATAAAGCATCATAAAACACATTAGCATTCATAATCTGTTCACCACTAATCATTTCCGCAAAATTATTCATTACCTTATTTACCAACAATGGTGTACCACCAAGTGAGGCGAAACAGATTCCATCGCTCATACTGTCAAAGCTTTCTTTAATTGCACTACTATTGGTTGTAAAGGCTCTTTTATCCCTAACCACAACAAACAAAACTACCATGACAATAGGAATCAGCTGCAACATAAACTTATCTAAAAGTATGAATCTGCTTATATCATCATTTATAATAAATATTCTTCTTAACATGACAGCACAAAAGATAGAATTCACAAAACAGGCAATTCTAATATGAGTATTGATATTTCTATCAATCGTATATGTAAATAAGAAGGCACTTAAGATAAATAGTACCAACATATAGATACCTAGAACGCTAATCATGATAGCCTCCTATAGACATCTATATATAATGTGTCTTCTTCCTGTTTCATGTCTACTTTAAGCCAAGTATGAAGCTTAAAAGGTTCTATATTACTTACTTCAATATGCATACGCACCATCTTTTCATCATAGAAACAATCTACCATTAAGGCACAAGTATTAGGTAATATTTCTTCAACTACTTTCTCAAAAACATAATACATTTCAAGTAAGACATCATTTTCAATACTCATAGACCCATGAGCCTTATAGTTACAAATAAAACCATATAATTCTAGATAATCAAGTGATTCACCAATTGATAAATCAAGTTCTACATTAGAAATAGTCTTATTATTTTGACTTATCAATAAAAGATTACTTCTTCTTTTAACATAAGCCATATAGATACATGATAACTTTAATCTATTATCAAAATCATCTGATTCACTAATCAAATCACTAATAATTTCAAGTTCATTTCTCACATCACAAGAAATATAATCATACAAGGCCTTCCGCTTATCTAGATTTTGTTTCTTCTTATTCAAGATGTTGGCAGACTCGATAATACTATTCTCCTCTTCCAACAAATCAATCATGTTATTTAATTCATCATTAATCTTATTAATAGCACTAATATCCTTGCACCAATAGGCATGTCCCTTTAATAATTGTTTACTTCTTAAAAGAGTATCTCCTCCATCCAAAAAGACATCTTTTTCCTCACTATTTAAAAGTTGAGCTACGGTAATATCCTTACCATTCTTAGTCTTATAAGCAAGCTCTAGATTCTCATTATATATGCCACCATTCAATGTCGAATTAATCCACAAAGAGGCAAAATTATCATTATTAATCAACAATCTACTCTGTATCATTAACTCCAAGAAAGCCAAATAAGTAATGCATATTATATCGGTTGTCTTATAGATAGTTGTGAAGATATTATGACGATCAAAGATAAACCAAATTAAATAGATAAGTAATACTAAAACAGGCACAAAAGGAATCCAAATCTTTTGAACATTATCACTAGTAATACTCCTTTTAAAAATCGTTAAAAAAGTCATTGTCATCATCACAATAACCCAAAGCACTGACAAGTAATAAACAATCCCATAATTATATTCATCATTCCAGTCTCCAACAAAGTCAAAGGCTAATTCGTGATAATCATTAGTAAGAATCAGAAGACAAATAACACTTGCTATCACAAAAAGAATACGATAACGCTTCTTGGGCTTATAACTAACGGGCTTACCAACATATAAAGAAGCCATATAAATCATCAAAATCGTAAAAGTTTGAGGAATATAATACATGTACCAAAATAAACGAGAAAGCGTTGTATTTGATTCAATAAAGACATACTTACTTGTCTTTAAGAAAAAGAAAAGAGCACATAAAATACCTGCCCAACACAGATATTTACGCTCCTTTGGATGTTCAATCCTTCTTCTAACCTGTGATACCCACAAGGCATCCATGAAAATAAAAATAAGAAAAGAAAGATAGGTACTATCGAAGTATTCCGCAAAATATCTTCCCAAACCAATCAGTACAATACCAATAATGTAGATATAGTTACATATCTTTGTTTTCTTACTTAATTTCATAAATATACTTAAGTCGCACAATTAAGTGCGACTTATTTAATTAAAACTTATGGGAACCGCCACCACCATGGGTTGCCCCACTACTAGAAATATGGGTACTAGAACCACCACCACTAGATGAATTATCACTTCTTTCAATCTTGGTAGTTTGACTTGTCTTATATAAGAAAATCTCACCACTTCTAAAGATATCAACACCAGAATTTGTCATATAAGCATTGGCCTGTTTCTTAATACCCTGGGTCTTTAATTGTCCTCTTAGTACTAAAAATACAATCAAAGAAATAATCAAAGAACCAACGCCACCACTGATTAAAGCTGTCTTAATAGGATTGGCTTCTTCTTCAGGCTCATGATATTCATGAATATACTTATCAGGATGATCATAGACATATTCAACACCAGACAAGAAAGCCTTAGCAGCGCCAACACTATCACCATCACTCAAATAAGGAGTAATATTGGCATATAGTTCATTATCAAGGGCATCATCCGCAAACAAGGTAATCGTATCATAGCCCCTTGTCGTAATCGTATAATCACGAAGTGTATAGTTTATACATAAGATGATACCATCTCTATCGCTCCCCAAACCATAGTCATTATAATCAAAGTAATCATCAGCAAGTGCAGTAATATCACTATTTTGACTATCTGCGAAATAGATGACGATGTCAAAACCAACTTTTTCAATTAAAGTTTCAACATCATTCTCTAATTCTTCCCTTTCACTATCACTCAAGGCACCATACTCATCAACTACCTTAGTATCATTGGCCATTACTGGTAATGAGAATAATGATAGGAAAAGAATACTAATTACTAATAATATCTTTTTCATTACTTCACCACCATATACGCAATAAGCGAAATTATCACAAAACAAATTATAAATACCAATAGAATAGTCTTAAATACTTTAGCCTTATCCATCGGTAAATCACCAGCAAACTTTCCTGTTTGGCCATTCATCGCAAAGTTATAAACCTCACCATGATATTTAGTAGAAAAAATATAAACAGGAAGTAGAGCATAGGCAGCCTTAGAATCCTTATAATCAACAGAACCCGCTTCAAAGATACAAGATGCATAGCCAACAACTGTAGAACCTAATAATTGATACATTGAATTATTAATACGATCATTAGCCTTCTTAAAAGTCTCATTCTCATCTGCATCATACTTATCAGCGAAATAACCAGATAAGTAAGCACTATTGAAATCAGCACCCTTTGAATAATCAAATGGTTCTAAGGCATCCAATAAAGAATCATCTAATTTAGTAGAGGCATCAACTGGAATCTTCTCAAAAGATGCACTACCATCACGATATACAAGATAATGCGATGTCTCAGTTGTCACATAGTCGCCATGACGATAGGTGTTAACCCTAGTAGTTCTAAATCTAGCCTTACCATCAACATCCGCATCAAATAGCCAATATGGAACATAGATACCATTTAACTTCTCAATAACATTATTGACCGCAAAATCATTTGGAAGCGCCCATTTACCTTTTAAAAACTCGCTATAAGCTTTTTTTGCGGCATTCTTATCTAAAGCGAAAGGAACAACAAGCTCTGGTTTTAAAATACCATCAAATTGACCTGGATCAATAACGCTATTACCACAATAAGGACAGGTAGATGCTGACATATTCTCATCACCAATTACCTGCCCTCCACATGATGGACAAGTATAAGTTACCTTGCCATCTATACTGACCTTTTCTGTAGGCTTTGAAGAGAATGTGGCATTATCTACCCCCACATTCTCTTCATTCATCAAATCCTTTAATGTATTAATGTCGTACTCCGTACCACAATGCGCACATTTTAATGTACCGCTTGCCGCATTAAAGGGAATTGAAGCGCCACAGTTAGGGCATTTATAAGATACAATTTCGCTCATTATTTAAGCGGTTTGCCGCAACTTGAACAGAAAGCAGCATCACTAGCCACTGGCTTACCACAATGTGGACAGAAAGCACCAGTACCTGTAGCAGCAGGTTGACCCTGAGCGAACAATCCAGCAACATTACCAGCACCAGCAGCCATATTCATACCCATGAAAGCACCCATGGCACCACCTGGATTATTAGCAGCATCACGCATTGCCTGTGCTTGAGCAGCAGCCATAGCACCAGCAGCTGCATTTGGATTTCTAAGAGCAGCACCCTCTTGAAGATTTTGAATTCTCTTAAGATCATCATCAGTAGGACTAATAGAATTAATACCAAATGAACAAATAGAGATACCTCTTAAATCAGACCACTTCTTACTTAAGATTGTGTTTAAAGAATCAACCAAATCAAAAGTATGCATTGGAATATCTGAATAACGATTTACACCCTTATTGCTTAAATCAGCTAATGCAGGTTGTAAAGCCGTTAACAATTCAGTCTTCATTTGATTATCCAATTGATCTCTTGTGAATTGAGTACAATTACCTGCAACATTTTTATAGAACAAGATAGGATTTGTAATCTTAATTGAATATTCACCGTTACATCTTAAACCTACATCGATATCATATCCAACATTATCATCTTTTACTCTAAATGAAACAGGAGTAGCTGTACCATACATGTAACCCATAATCTCTTTAGTATTAACATAATAAACTGTTTGAGATCTGTTAGTTACACCACCGTAAGTGAAACGTTCTACCATTGTAGAGAAAGTATCCTTTAATCCAGTTAATCCACCATCGAAAATAGAAGGAGACTTATCTGTATTGAAAGTATAATTGCCAGGCTCATTAGCCACTTCCACTACAAGACCATCATCAACGATAAGAGCACATTGTCCATCCGCTACAACGATACCAGAACCATTAGTAATAACATCGCTCTTATCAAACAAACCAGCTCCCTTTTTAGTACCCTTAACCATTAATACTTCATTCGCAAGGGCATCACACACAAAATAATCTTTCCAAGTATCAGCCAATACACCACCAGCAGAACCAAGAGCAGCTTTAATTAAACCCATATCATTTTCCTCCGTTATAAGTTACCTAAATTATAACATCCACCTCAATCACCATAATCACCTATTTGGATGATGTGAAGTTTTATAAAACGTTTTTTGAAGCGCACTAAAAAGCATGAATTATAAATTCATTAATCAAAATAATTATTCTTCTTTAATGAGTTATTTTTTAAAATCAAATCCTTCGTATGTTGAAAAAGCAAGTTTATACAACGCTACCAAAGTATTATCATCAATTTCCGCAAGTTCTTCGAAAACAGTATCTCTCTGAACCTTTAAAGCTTTATTTTCAGCAATTACTTTTTCAATAGTTATAGGTAATTGATCACATATTTGTTTAAAGGCAGTGGGCACTCCTGTTACTATTTTGTAGAATTGGTCAATTGAAATTCTTCTTAAACGTTCATTTGGCAATTGTTTTTCCCCATCAATAGTAATAATCCATGGTTCATCTTTTGAATGTTTAGAGATAATTTCAACCAAAGCACAAACGCTTCGTTCCCTGTCTTCTGCATTTAATAAGTGGTTTTGCATTCTAATAAAAGTTTTCCCAGCAGAAGAACTGTTCATTGTATTATGTTTGTTTTTCATTTCGACATAATATGTATTATTCTCATCAGTAAAAACAACATCCCATCCCTCATCTGGAACAACACAATTTTCTATATATTTAAACATGTTTTGATGAAAATAACCAATAATATTATTGTTGGATTTATCTCTTTGCCTTTGAATCTCTAATTTTATTATTTCTTCGTAAGTCTTATCATAAACAGTTTTATCAAATAACAATTTAATAGGATCTACTATGTTCTCATTAAATTTTCTTAAGTCAATCGATTTTAAAGTTTCATTATATTGTTTTATTGTATCTGTAACATGGTTCTCAAAATCGTTTCGTGATATAAAACTAAGTTTATATTCATTATTCATTTTCTTCTCCTTCTAAGGCTTTCTTTATACTTAAGCCTATATCTTTCGCCAAGTTACAAGGAACTGCATTACCAATTTGTTTGTATTTAGAAGCAACCGTACCAGTAAACACCCATTCATCGGGAAACGATTGAATTCTTGCGTTTTCTCTTACACTAAAAGGCCTAGCTTCTATCGGATGACATCTTTCAGTTTGTTTCATTTGAGGTGTAGTTAATACTGTTAAAGAAGGTTCATCTAAACTTAATCTTCTTAAAATGCCAGTTCTGCCACCACCCATATACCAACAATTCTTCATATATTTTCTAGCAATCTCAGGATCGATATCTCTCCAATAACCACCTGGCGGGACTAGATTAAAAATTTTTTCTTTCTCTTTAGAATACTTAGCACATTCGCTTTCCGGCACATCATTTAAAATATCTCTCAACACAAGTTGTTTTTCATGCTTCTCTGGAAATTCGAATTTGATGGTTTCAGCTAAATCATTTCTAACACCAACCACAATTAATCTTTCTCTTTTTTGAGCTACCCCATAATCCAAGGCATTTAAAACCTTATATTGAATCGTATACCCTTGGTCTTCGAAAATATCATGAATAGTCTTAAAAGTTTTACCTTTATCATGCGTTAAAAGACCTCTAACATTTTCAAACAAAAACATCTTAGGCTGCAACTTTTTCAAAAAAGTTGCATAGTGGTAAAACATCGTTCCTCTAGTATCTTCCAAGCCCAACCTTTTTCCTGCATAGCTAAAACTTTGGCATGGAGCACCACCAGATAATAAATCTAATTCATACTTTTTGATTCCAAATTCTTTTTCTAAATCTCTAGAAGCAACTAGCTCAACATCTTCACACAAAACATTCCATTGTGGTCTGTTAGTTCTTAATGTGTTTGCTGCTGATTTATCAAATTCAACAAGGCCTAAATGATTAAACCCTGCCATTTCAAGGCCTAAAGCTAGACCACCAGCACCAGCAAATAATTCAATACTATTGTATTTCCTTGTCATAGTTACCTCTTTCTACCATCTATTATAAAATATTCGTGTAATTCACACATTAATGGCTCATTAAAAATATCATTCATAATATACCACATTACCAAAATTATTTAGTCTAAACTTTGTTATTTTTTCTTTAGGGTAACTTCTTGAAGTTAATTCAATTCCTTGCACTAAAATCTTTTCATTTTATGCTTTTATGACTCTAACTCAAGTCGTTTATCATGATTTTTCTTTCGATTATCTTCAATTATTCTACATCTTTTAATATCGAAAATAATATCTGGATAAAGATGCTTTGGTTTAATATAAATGTCTATCATGCTTAACTGAACATTTGTGTCTTCCGACAGTTCAAAAATCATTTTTAATTTTTCAGAATTTAAATCCAATTCATATAAATAAAATATATCATCATCAGGTTTAAATCTTATGAATACCACGTTGTCAAAACAATCATATACATTAATTGAAGTCAAATCTGTATTAAATTTTGTAGACGTTTTAACCGCAATAATTCTTCCTTTATAATCAACCAAACAGTCTGACAAGCCATCCCATTTATATCCTAAACAAAAACACACCATCTTGTTGTAGATTTCTTTTGGCAAACAGGCATTGTTGTTGTTTTCTTTCCAATTTAAATAATCTTCACATATTTCAGACATCTCATCAATACAAACACCATAAAATCCATTTCTATTTGAAAATGCATTATTGGTGCAACCAATTATTTCTTCAATCCCATAATCATATTCATTTTTGAAAACTAATGATTCTGGTTTTGAAAATTCGTTTCTTTCCATATTTTCACTCTCCTTTGTTCTATACTTCTTTATTGTTTTCAAAAACATTTTTTCCTACATCAAAAATTAAAATGATGCCATTATTTGACATCACTCTTCATTTGATTTTTTAACTCCATCTCATGTTTCTTTTTTAATTACTCAAAAATATCATCCCATTCAGTTTCTTCCAACCATTCATCATCCTTGGAAATAACAGGTATCCCTTCCGCATTATATTTGGTGTTCTTTCTTGCAAACTCATAATCTCTTTCATTATATTTGCCCACATTCATACTTACATTAAACGGAATAGCCTGTTCCCTTACAGCCTGCTTAGCAGCTAAAGTGAAAAATGTAGTCATATCAAGTCCTAGATTAGACATAAGTTTTTGTAAATCAGCCTTTAATCTCTCGTCAATTCTTATAGTAATATTAGTGTTTGCCATACTTATTTACTTCCTTTTTCTGTATTTTACAATATTGCACATATAATATTTGTGCATTGTTATTATAACATACATACATACTATAAGAAATATCTTTAATTTCTAGTGACCATCAGTTAAATTCCTAAACAATTATGCTGAACTATCTATTCTTATATTTTCTTTTTCATTCATATATCATTTTCTCCTTTATATCTTCATTGCCGACAAAAATAAAAATTCCTATATTTTTTAATATAAAATAAACATATGAACAAGAAAGTATTGATTATATACACCGGAGGGACTATAGGCATGTCAAAAACTGAACATGGCTATGCTCCTGAAATGACATCATTCTTAAATAATTTAAACAAAATGGAAGAACTACACGATCCATCACTACCTTGTTGGAATATCAAAGTAATGGATCCTATTCTAGATTCATCAAACATCTCAGTAAACGAATGGAACAAAATAGCTCAAATGGTTGCTGACAACTATTTTTATTATGATGGTTTTGTAATACTACATGGTACTGACACCATGAGCTATAGTGCTAGTGCTTTGTCTTTTATGATAGAAAATATCAACAAACCAGTAATCTTTACAGGATCACAAATTCCATTATGTGAAATAAGAAATGATGCTAAAGATAATCTAATAACTTCCTTAATAATTGCTGCAAGAGATGATATCAACGAGGTATGTTTATACTTTGGAGGCAAACTATTAAGAGGCAACAGATCAATCAAAGAATCATCAAGTGGTCTACAAGCCTTTGTATCACCTAACTATCCATTACTTGGAGAAGTAGGTATTGATATAAAAATTAATGACAAGATCTTATTGCCTAAGACCAACAAAGAATTCAAACTACACAAACTAAAAGAGATTCCAATAGGAGTAATCAAAATCTTCCCTGGAATCCAACTAAAACTATTTGAATCAGTACTAACAGAAAAATTAAAAGGCATCGTCATTGAAACCTTTGGCAGTGGTAACATCCCTAACTACAAGGACGATCTTTTGCCAATGCTTAAAAGAGCCTTCGACAACGACACCATCGTAACTGTATGCTCCCAATGTACTCACGGTAGCGTCTCTTTAGGAACCTACCAAACAAGCAGTTCCCTAAAAGAAGCAGGAGCACTATCAGGATATGACATGACAACTGAAGCAGCTGTCACCAAACTATACTATTTATTTAGTCAAGATTTATCTATTGAACAAATAAAACAACAAATGGAAACAAACCTAAGAGGTGAACTATCCAACCTTAACACACTGTAATGCTACACAGCCTGGACCACCCTGAGTAATAAATGAAGCTGAAAGCTCATACTCATCAACAACACAACCCTCAAAAGTTTCCTTTAACTTGGCCACAAACAAATCAGCCATCTCTTTATTATCGCCGTGTGAAACTGAAAAACGATAAGTACTATCTACATGTTTCTTCAACAAATCACCTATAATCTCACTACAAGCCTTCTTAGAAGTACGCGCAACATGAAACTTCTCAAGACCCTGGCCCTTTTCACACTTTCTCATAACTGGAGTAAGCTTTAATAAGCCACCAATCTTAGCCACAAAGCCCTTAACACGACCACCTCTTTCAAGGAAATCAAAATCAACAGGCACCAAATAAGAATGCTCATGATCCCTTGCATACTCTACCATCTTTAAAATCTCATCTGCGCTCTTGCCTTCATCTGCCATTTGTTTTGCAGTATCCACAATCAAACGATGAGGACCACACAAAGTATAAGAATCAATCACATGAACCTTACTTGGATAATCACATGTTTCCTTAGCTGTCAAAGCTGAATTATAAGTACCGCTCAAACCTCCCGCCATAGCGATATCAATTACTTCATCATCCTTAGCCAACTTGTTATAAGTTTCAATCTTCTCACCAATAGAAGGCTGTGAAGACTGAGGAATCATGCCCTCTTTAATCAATTCAATTAGCACCATTCCTGTTAGCTCATCCAAATCCTTATAAGACTTACCACCAACAGAAACATGCAAAGGCACCACATTAATGCCTTTTTCTCTACCTTGTTCACTAGAATACAATGTTGAACTATCTGTTACTATTTTTACCATAACTGTAATGTAATGCATATAGTATTAAATGTCAATTAATCTAGAATTAATTACTAGATTTGATAATATTTAAAATTATGTTACACTAACAATATGAAATTCGAATTACCTACATGGGAACAACTACCAAACGTTGACTTATACATGGACCAAGTATTAACCTACTTAAACGACGAACTAGGACAATTATATTTTCATAATGAAAAATTCGTTACTAGTTCTATGATTAACAACTATGTAAAAATAGGAATAGTTAAAAGGCCTGAGAAGAAACACTACACTAAAGAACACCTTGCTTACTTTATTGCGGTAACTATTCTTAAGAAATCATTTAGTATGCAAGAAATAGCTGAAATGATTAACATTCAAATAAACATGGAAAACAGTTCTATTGAAAAAGCCTATGATCTATTCATTTTTAGATTCACTGAATCTTTAAATGCCATCATGGAAAACAAACAAATGCCAGTATATAAAAACAAGAATGATAAACAATCATTATTTGATAAGGTAGTTAAAACAGTAGTCTATAAGATAAACGTAGAATCTAAACTAAGTGTGTAAGCGGTTTCGTTAAAAAACATCAAAAAAACGATGATTTGTTGTTGTATTCCAAAATCAATATAGTAATATAGATATTGTCTAAGCTAAATGCTTAGTTTACATACAGCAAAAACGCTACTATATGTAGCGATTAATATATAACAATTACACATATTTGTGTTTAGATAGATGACGAGCAATCGTCTTTTTTTTACTTAAAATACTTAGCCAAAGCCCTATTCAAATCATCCATAACCAAAGGCTTATGCATATTTCGCATGAATAAGGCCGGTATGAAGCTTGCTTCAGTACCGGTCATTCTTTTTAATAATGCCATCAGTACGATCTTTAGTGCCGCTAGTATTTCTTAGCTAGATATTCTCTCATATTAGTTTTTCCTGTTTCT
>JALFIR010000052.1:0-16976 GCA_022776215.1 Solobacterium sp.
CACATATCTTAGGTTCACCTATACCAATTAAAGATATTAAAGAAAAATATAAGACCAAAAAGAAACGTGGTCCATATAAGAAACACAAATAATTAAATATCAATATTAGTTACGACTGTATATAAAAAGGTGTCCCCTAAATTGAGTTTAGATGACACCTATTTTTACTATTTCTCCCCTAAGTTATCCCCTAGAGAGTTTGGCTTTCCCCTAAGAAGTTTGGTTAGCCCTATAATCACTCATAGTAGACTTCAATTCGATCAACTTTATCAATATTATCACTTAAGATATCACCATATAATACGACATAATTGTCGTGTTTTTTGATTCGCTTACCAATCACACAAGCATGGCCATTTTTTTCGATATACTCACCCGAGAAAGCGCTACATGTATCCTTTATACTGTTTAATTCATAATCATTTAAATAAACAGGACCATCAACATCATTTAGATATAAGACTACCTTACCAAGCACTGTCTTCTTCTTTAATTCAGTCATCCCATATTCAACTGGTAATGTTTCATTAACAGTCTCATCAAAACCAACAACCAATTCTTGGTCATTAAACTTCAAAGAATAGAACTCTTCCTTTTTAGCAGCACAGCCAAATAATAATATTAAAACAAGTAATAATGTTACAATCTTCTTCATAATTAATTACTATGATGAATCTTATTAGCCTCAAAGAAAGCATCATCTGACTTCTTAGGATGGCCAATAGTTCTTCTTAAAAAACCAATCACTGGATGGAACTTAGGATTAATCATACCTGTAAGTTCAATAAACATCCAAGCGATACAACACAATATAAACAACATAATCAAACCAGCAGTTTGATGGAAATACATAATAATAGCATCACAGCCAAATAAGAAACTTACAAGATACAACAACAAAACAGTATTTCTATGAGACAAGCCAATCTTATACATCAACACATGATGTAAATGCGATCTATCAGCCTCAGAAATCTTTTGACCCTTAAGTTTTCTTCTAATAATCGCCAAAGAAGTATCCGCAAGCGGTACAAACAAAATAATAAGTGGGAACACAAGAGATACGAAAGCAGTTGACTTAAAGCCTAATAAAGACAAACAAGCAATCATATAGCCCATAAACAAAGCACCACAGTCACCGACAAAGATGCTAGCTGGATGGAAATTATAAGGCAAGACACCCGCAATCGAACCAACCATAATAAGCGCAACAATTGCCGCATCAATTCTTCTCATTTGATAAGCGATAAAACCAATTACACACAAAACGATAATAGAAATGCCACTAGATAAACCATCTAAACCATCAATCAAATTAATCGCATTAGTAACACCAACAATCCATACAAAAGAAATCAAATAATAAATTGGCCCAATATTAATAGTAATAAAAGGTAAATTAATTTCATTCATCTGAATATTACCAACAATTATGACATAAAGTGCTGCCGCGATTTGAAACATCAACTTAACAATTGGTTTAAGATCAAACATATCATCAATCAAACCACCAAGAAAAACAATACAACCGCCCACAAGAATCGCATTAAAAGTACTATCAGGGTGAACAAAAATTGCCATTGTGATGACAAAGGCACAATACATCGCAAGCCCACCTATTCTAACAATCTTGCCATGGTGAACTGTACGCTTATTCTCTATAGCATACGTCTTTGTTGCCAAACCAATCTTCTTTGCCAACGGAGTAAGCGCGAAAGATATGATAAACGCAACAAGCACATATGGAAGTGCAACAGATAAAGTATAATACATACTTAGTAAGATTATACCATCTCTTAATTAAAATAATAAATGATAGACATTAAAAACGAGCCTACCAAATATGCCAACGCAAATGCAATCGCAAAATACAAAATCCAACTTTGAGCCACTTTACCTTGTTTAATAAAGCGATTATAGTCAAAAGAACTCATTCCAAATAGCACCATGATAAAACATATTATGTAAATTAAAACCCTTAAATAAAATCTATACATCTAAATCTCCAATCACTTCAATAGCACTTGATTTGCCCTTAATCAAAGAACCTCTTTGTTTATCCAAACCAAATAACCTGTATGCATTCAAACTAGACATCATCAACAATTCATTGAAATTAGCACCAAGCTTATACATTTTCCTAATGCCTTCTTCAATATTACCAATCAAGATAATTCGATCTTTTCGTTTAAGACGATAAACCACACTCAAGATAGTCTCATCAAGAGAAGAATCAAGTTCAACATAACGATCATCATTAAACGCCCCATTAACAAGACCAAATCTTTCAACACTAAAACCCGTCATATTATTAAACAAGTCATAGTAACCATCATATTCAATATGAACTTCATCTAGATAGCCTCTTGTATTACCTAACATTATCTTTTTATCGCCACCATCAACAACATCTAAAGGATCAACAACCACTTGATATTTATCCAATATTCCTAAATCCAAAAACTTAGGAAATACTAGCTTCCCTTTTAAATCAACCACACTAACATTATCTAACTCAACATATTGCGGATATACTTCAAGAATATGTTTATCATCAACCAAAAGACTACCGTCTAAAAATTGACGGTAGTCATCGATTATTAAATGTCCATGAATTAAAAGCGTCTTCATTAAGACAAGGCCTCAATAACCTTAGGCAACAATTGTTTCTTTCTAGAAACAAGTTTACTGATTAACTTATCCTCATCATAATCATTAAAGATTAAAGTCATACAATCACTCTTATCACCCGCATACAACAAATAAGAACCAGAGCCATAGTTATCAGTCATCATACACAACATCAAATCCAAACCAGCAGACTTACAATTATCAGCTAAAGCCCCCTTAATTGACTCTTTAACAGCTGCATATTCCTCTTTATTCTTACAAGTAGCTTGAGCAATACCAACCTTATAACCATTGATATCGAATTCCTTATAATCTTCATGCAAGATATCAATACTCTTTCTATTCAACAAAGAATCACCATGCTTAACAATAGCCTCATATAATTCATCAGTATTAACATCCGCAATATATTCAAGAATATGAGCAGTCTTAATATCAACATCAGTAGTAGTTGGACTTGTAAAATTCATTGTATCTGCCAAAATAGCACTCAACAACAAACCAGCCATGTTTCTAGTAAGTTCAATCTTAGCATCAATATATTTATTCGCAACAATCGTAGCCGTAGCACCAACAACCTGAGTAGTAATATTGATTGGAGTATTTGTCACCAAATCACCTAAACGGTGATGGTCAACAACTTCAATAACCTCGCCAAACTCAATATCTTCAATAGATTGCTTAGTCTCATTATGATCCACAAGAATCAATTGCTTCTTATTATAATTATTCAAGTGATATCTGCTTATTGAACCAACAACACAGCCGTTTTCATCCAAAATAGGATAAGAACGATATCTTGTCTTAGAAATCTTATTCAAACAAGCATCAACAGTCTCATTATGATTAACAGTAACCACCTTATTAGCCTTAACCATTACACACTCAATAGAAGGTGCCTGATAAATTAACTTAGAAATCTTCATCGCATCTAAATCGGTCTTAATGACATTGACATTAGCATCCTCAAACAACTTCAAATACTCTTCACTCTCAAAAACATCAAAATGACCAATGATAATAATCAAACCAGCCTGAGCCTTTAAAGCTTGTTTAACCGCTCTTTCACTTGCGGTAATGACAATATCACCCTCATGTACTTCCTTATCAGAAGTAGGAGTCATTTCCACATTACCACTAACCTTAAAATAATCAGCCTTGTAATAAACAGTACCCTTTAAAGTCTTCATAATATTATCGAAAGTTACTGTCTTCATTACCTTAGCCAAATAGCGACTATTCGCAGTCCACAACTCGTTCAAGTTACTCAGAGAAACAAGACCCTCTAAACGATTATTCTTTGTCACAAAAACAGTCTTAGATGCTGTTTTAATAAGTTTGTTTAAAGCTTCTCTGATTGTAATGTCCTTAGAAACAACTACAGCCTGATCATATTCAATTTCTCTAATTGTGCATTTAGCTGTATATAGATGCAAAGGATCTTCAAACTCGAAGCGCTCTAAAAGATACTCTGTATCACTTCTTACGGGACCAACTCTACCAGCTACCACATTGTAGCCTTGTTTCCTCTTGAACTCCGCATACGCAATACTTGAAACAATTGAGTCAGTATCTGGATTCTTGTGTCCTGTCACATAAATTGGGTTTTTCATTGAATTACTTCTCTAATCTCCTTTTCACTAATAGGCCCTTGTCTTAAGATTTTTATTTCCTCACCACTGCAATCAACGATAGTACTAGAACTACTGCCACTAGCATCCCTTTTCACAATACCATCGATTCTACCATCAAGCTTCTTATAAACTTCTTCCCATTTTAACTCTGATGGTTCATTAGAGATGTTAGCGCTAGTTACTAAAAGTGGTTTCTCTACCTCCCTTAATAGACTCAACACGAAGTCATCATTAGGAATACGAATTCCAATAGTATCCATACCACTAGTAGCCAAATCACTGATGCATGGTCTTTTCTTATAAATAATTGTAATAGCTCCCGGCATAAAAGCTTTCATAATCTTGTAAGCATCATCACTTACATATGCTACTTCCTTTATTATATCAACACTTTTGCACATCATAGGCAAAGCTTTTCTTGCTTCCCTATTCTTTGCATCATAAACCTTTTGTATTGCCTTGGGATCATCATAAACACAAGCCAAACCAAAAACAGTATCAGTCCCAAAAGCCACAATCTCGCCATTTAAAAGATCATTCTTGATTCTTTCAATTTCATTAGTCTCATATAATTTCATAATTTCTTCACCAAAAAGCTCAATAAATAAAATAAGGCCATACCAACCCCAACAATTATCCACAACACATAGTTGTTTGTCCTATAACCAATATAAAGACAAATAAGAATAATTGATACGATAGTAAAGCCTAAATTTATAAACCTGCCAATGTCTTTCACTCTTGTATTATACTACTATCCACCTTTAACCATGTTCCCTTATGATAATAAATAAGGAAAATGACATCAGTAACAACCCAAGAGATAGGATAACAATATAATGTTTCAATTACAGTAGTAGAAGGATATAAAATAATCCACAAGACCCTAAAACCACAAATAGTAATCGCCGTAATAATCATCGGCTTCAAAGACTCACCACATGCTCTAATTGCAGATGACATAATCTCAATCAAACAGAAAGTAATCCAATATGGAGCTAAGAACTTAAGAATATCCATACCAATCCTAATTACCTCTTCATCACTTGTAAACATCTGATACAAGTAATTACCGCCAAAGTAACAAATAGCCGCAATCATAATAGCCGTCGCACAATACATCCAAATGGCAGTCCTGACAGCTTCCTTTAGACGTTTAATCTTGCCAGCACCATAACATTGTCCAACAATCGTGATAATTGCCACACTATAAGCACCAGAAATCATCCAGAACAAGGCATCAATCTTACCAAAAGCCGTAAACGCCGCAATAGTATCGGTGCCATAACCATTAACCTGAGCCTGGATAAACAAATTAGAAATAGAATACAAAATAGATTGAATTCCAGTTGGTAAACCAATAATGATAATATTTCTTAAGAAATCAGCCTCATACTTTAAATTCAAACGATAATGATAACAAGTGCCCTTCTTAGATAAAGCCAAAAGCACCAAAACACAAGAGAATATTTGTGAAGCGATGGTTGCTAGTGCAGCACCATTAACACCTAAGTTAAAAACACATACAAACAAGATGTCACAGACAATATTGATAAAACAAGACGCAACCAAGAAATATAAAGGTCTTCTTGAATCACCAACCGCCCTTAAAACACCAGAGCCAACATTATAAATCATTGTTGGAACAAGACCCAACAAATAGATTCTCATATAAGATACCGCAAGAGGTAAAATCTCGGGTGTAACATCCATCATCACTAAAAGTTGCCTGGCACTAACAATTCCGACAATCATCAAGACAAATCCTAGGGTAATACCTAGAAACATACCCGATTCTGTTCCTTTTTTTACTCCTTCCATGTCGTTTTTACCATAGCTTTGTGCAATAACAACCGTTGCACCACCTGCCAAACCACTTATAAAATTAATCAGTAAATTTATTAAAGTACCTGTCGAACCACCAACAGCACCCAGGGCCACCTTACCCACAAAATTACCAACCACAATCGCATCGACCGTGTTGTAAAGTTGTTGGAAAAACGTGCCCAACATAATCGGGAAAAAGAACAACAATATCTGTTGCCACATTACCCCATTTAAAATATCAATCTCGCCAAATCTCTTACGCATAGCTCACATTGTAATACTAATATTTTCAATTGAAAACACCTAAATTAAATGTAATCGCTTTACTTTAAACTTGCCTTTATCAAGCCTACAAACAATGGATGTGGTTTGTTAGGACGAGACTTGAATTCAGGATGAAATTGAGCTCCTACATAGTAATTATTAGAAGGATATTCAACACACTCTACCAACCTTTCATCAGGAGAAGTACCCGATAGAATCAAGCCATTAGACTCGAATTCTTCGCGATATTCATTATTAAATTCATAACGATGTCTATGTCTTTCAACAATCTCATCTTTCTTATAAGTCTTATATAAGACACTATTCTTCTTTATCATGCAAGGATAATTACCCAAACGTAAGGTTCCACCCTTATCAATTTCATCACTTTGATCAGCCATAAAATTAATGATTTGATGTTTACTCTTAGGATCAAACTCTAAACTGTTGGCATCCTCATAGCCTAAAACATCTCTAGCAAATTCAATACACATCACTTGCATTCCAAGACATATACCCAACAAAGGTACGTTGTTCATACGGGCATATTTACAAGTCTTAATCATGCCTTCAATGCCTCTTTTGCCAAAGCCACCAGGCACAATCAAACCATCAACATCTTTAAAACTATCATCATCAATCTTTTCTGAATTAATCCACTTAATATTTAACTTAGCACCACAAGAATATGAAGCGTGTTTTAAAGCCTCTACAACAGATAAATAGGCATCATGTAAAGCCACATACTTTCCAACTAAACCAATAGTCACTTCCTTAGTAGGATGATTTTGTTTATGAACCATCTTCTTCCACTTATCCAAATCAATCGGATATGCTTCAGCATCCATACCTAATTCCTTCAATACAACTTCTGATAAGTGATCCTTTTCAAGCGCCAAAGGTACTTCATAAATATTGGGCAAAGTTAAGTTCTCAATAACACAGTCTTCACTTACATTACAAAACATCGATACCTTCTCAATAATATGCTTATCCAACTTCATATCACTTCTAAGTACCACAATATTAGGTCTAATACCCAAGCTTTGAAGTTCCTTACAAGAATGCTGACAAGGCTTAGTCTTAAGTTCGTTTGAACCACTTAAATAGATAATTGGAACTACATGAATAAAGATACAATTTTCACTGCCTACTTCCACTAAAACCTGTCTTGCAGCTTCTAAAAATGGTGTTGATTCAATATCACCAACCGTACCACCTATTTCACTAATAACGATATCCGCATCAGTCTTAGAGCCTACCTTATAGATAAAACTCTTTATCTCATTAGTAATATGAGGGATAACCTGAACTGTGCTACCTAAATATTCACCCTTTCTTTCCTTGGCAATAACTGAAGAATAAATCTTACCAGTTGTAATATTAGAATACTTATTCAAATCCTCATTAATAAAACGCTCATAATGTCCTAAGTCCAAATCAGTTTCAGCACCATCAGCTGTTACATACACCTCGCCATGCTGTAAAGGTGACATGGTACCTGGATCCACATTAATATAAGGATCCAACTTTTGAGCAGCTACCTTAAAGCCCCTCTCCTTCAACAAACGACCAAGTGAGGCAGCAACTAAGCCCTTGCCTAAACCTGATACAACGCCCCCTGTAACAAATATATATTTACTCATATTCCTTCCCTCCAATAAAAAAATGGTGACTAAACCTTGTAATCTAACAAGTAGTCACCATATCACAGAACAAATATGGAATAAATTATAATACTATTTTAAAAACTTGAATCAACAAATTTTAAAAATTTTTAGCCCTCAAATTGTAGTTGATAAAGCTTATAGTAATAGCCATGTTTATGTAGTAATTCTTGATGATTACCACGCTCTATAATCTCGCCATGTTGTAAGACAATAATCTGATTAGCATGTTGAATAGTTGATAATCTATGAGCTACAACCAACATCGTGCCAATATTCTTCATCTTCTCCAAAGACGCTTGAATCAAGACTTCTGTCTCTGTATCAATATTAGCCGTTGCCTCATCTAGAATTAAAACCTGAGGCTTATGGATAACAGTACGTGCAAATGACAATAATTGGCGTTGACCTTGTGACAAGTTCTCACCCTTTTCAATAATCTCTTCATTAATTCCATTAGGAAGCTTATCAATAAAACTATTCGCATTCACATACTTGCAAGCTTCCATAATATCTTCATCAGAAAATCTATCATCATGTAAAGTAATATTAGAAGCTATAGAACCCGAAAACAAGAAGACATCTTGTAACATCTGCCCAATAGCTTTTCTTAAACAAGATATTTTAATCTTATTGATGTTGATACCATCAATTAAAATCTCACCTTTTTGTACCTCATAATTACGCACAATAAGTTGTAAGATAGTTGTCTTACCAGCACCTGTTGCCCCCACAAAGGCACAAGTAGTCTTAGGTTCTATCTCAAAAGACACATCCTTCAAAATCCAATCTTCACCTTCATAGGCAAACCAAACATTTTTGAATTCAATATGTCCCTTAAAATTATCAATTTCTAGAGCATCCTCACTATCTAAGACATCGGGTTTTACATCCAATAAATTAAATATACGTTCTGATGCGGTAAAAGCCTTTTGTAGAGCATTCAATTGGTCAGCCAAGTCTTGGATTGGATTAAAGAATCTAGATAAGAATAAATAGAAAGCTACAATTTCACCTGCTGTTAAATGAAAGATAACACCTAATGTAAAACTTAACGCAACAGACAAGTTATAGATAGTAGATACTAAAGGCCTAAAGATACCAAAGCCCATAATAACTCCTCTTGTTTGTTTATAGATTTCATTATTCTTCTCTACAAACTCTTCATCCTTTCTCTCTTCTTGATTAAAGATTTGAGTTAATTTCATACCTGCAATATTCTCAGATAAGAAAGAATTCAAATCACTAATCGCTGCTCTTTCTTTTCTAAAGACACCTGAAATATATTTAGAGAAAACAAACGATACTACAAAGACTAAGATAATAATACCAACCATTACTAAAGATAATGATGGCGATATGAAAAACATCACCACATAAACACCAATCAAAGTAGTAACATCCTTCAATATTCTTACAAACACACCAGTAAATAAATCAGACATTGATGCGGTATATGAAGTAACTCTTGTAACCAAAGAACCAACTGGCATTTGGGCAAATTGATTAAGTGACATATTCTCAATATGCCTAAATATTTCATTACGAAGTCTAAAGATAATTCTTTGACCACAGTTTTGAAGAATCTTTGATTCAATGTATAAGAAAGTTTGGCTTATCACTACTATCACAAAAGCTAAGATAGATATGTTGATAATAAAACTTAAACGCACATTATCACTTACTAATTCATCAGTTAGAGTAGATGTCAATAATGGTGATAACATATCCAAAATAACGTTGACCATAACCATCAGCAAAGACAAGATGAAAGCCTTCTTCTCTGGTCCAATATATACTAAAGTTCTCTTTATAAGAGCCTTTAGGGGTATCTTTTTATCACCCTTTAGTGTTTCTAATTCATCATTCATAATTAAAGCTCACTTTCTAGCTTTTGTAGATAAACCATCTTCTGATAAGTTGGTGAAACCTTTAATAGATTCTCAGGACTATCAAAAGCCTCTAGTTCACCATCTTTCAACACAAGAATACGATCAGCCTTAGATACAGTAGAAATACGAGAGGCAATAATAATAGTTGTCTTACCAGCTCTTTTTTCTTGAATATTACTTAAAATAGCTTCCTCGGTCTTGACATCAACAGCTGACACCGAATCATCCATAATCATAATTGGTGCATCTTTGGCATAGGCTCTAGCGATTGAAATACGTTGTTTCTGGCCGCCTGATAGAGTAACACCTCTTTCACCAGTCATCGTATTATAACCATCTTTAAAGTTAGTAATGTTCTCATGAACATCCGCAAAATTGGCAGCCGATTTAACCTTATCAATACTCATTCGCTTGTTAGAGAAGGCAATATTTTCTTGAACTGTACTTGAGAATAAGAAGTTATCCTGTGGCACATAGGCAATATTATCTCTTAAATTCTTAATATCTAAATCCATGATATCCACACCATCAATCAAGATTTGATTCTTTTCAATATTATATAAACGTAATAATGAATTAACTAAAGTTGTCTTACCAGAACCAATCTTTCCCACTACACCGATTAGTTCCCCAGGATTTATCTTAAAACTAATGTCTTTTAATGATTCATTACTGCCATCAGGATAAATAAAACTAAAATGATTAAAAGTAATCTCGCCTTTACAATCATCTAAACTAATTGGATTATCTACATTATGAATTTCTTCTTCTTCATCTAAATAATCAAAGACTCTCTTGCTAGAAGATTTAAAACGAGAAAACATTTGTAAGATTTGTCCCATGGCAATCATTGGCCAAATTAACACATCAACATAGCCAATAAATGTAACCAACTTACCTGCAGTTAGAATAATGCTATGTCCAAATAAAACTACCGGATTACCTGTTACATAATAATAAACACAAGTTCCACCCAAGCCCATCAACAAGGCAACAACAGCACCAATTAATAATTCAATACACACATCAAAGCGTACTGACATCATCGCAAAGTCGATGTTCACATCAGAATTTTCTTTAGCTACTTTAGAGAAAGCTTTAAACTCTTGAGCCTCCTTTACAAAGGCTTTAATTACACGAATACCTGTAAAATTCTCTTGAGTGAAATCAAATAGCTTATCAAAACTTTTTTGTCTTTCAGTCCACTTATCACTCATGGCCTTTTCTACCTTATTACCCCATACAATTAAAGCTAACATTGGAATAAGGGTAATCATGGTTAGAAACATGTCTAGCTTAATCATCTTATATAATGCCATTACTCCTAAGAATAAGGCATCGATAATCATAACTGTGCCCCAACCAGTGAAGTCACCAATAGCTTCGATATCGGTTGTGAAAGATGACATGATACTACCAACTTTATTCTCATGGAAATATCTTTGAGATAGTCTCTCAGTCTTTAGAAACATATCATGTCTGATGTCTCTATCAATCTTGGCCGAAGCAACCAAAATGGTAAAACGCATGATGATTCTACCTATAAACAAAGTAAAGGCTACAATTATTAAACTGTAGACAATCTTTTTAATATCATCGAAAATAACGTTAGTATTTAAACTAACGATATCTACCATATCACCTAAATATTCAGGAATAAATAGTTGCACATAGTCAACAACAACATTGGCAACAATTCCAATAATAAATAGAATCAAATATCTCTTATAATACTTCTTCATTAATTAAATCCTTAATTACTTCACTACTAATAATTAAACCAACTACACTTGGCACAAAAGCTATACTGCCTGGAATAGATCTTTTAGTACTAACTTCATCATCACAGATCCGAGCCCGAATAGGTTCCTCAGTCGAATAAACCACCTTAACATCCTTGATATTTCTTTTCTTCAGTTCATGTCTCATCACCTTAGCAAGTGGACACATAGAAGTCTTAGAAATATCACTGACTTTAAAAGATAAAGGATCTAAATGATTGCCTGCACCTAATGAACAAATAATGGGAGTTCCACATCTTTTAGCCTCTTCTATCAACATCAATTTGCCTGCCACCGTATCAATCGCATCAACGATATAATCGTATTCTCCAAAATCAAACTCCCCTGCTGTTTCAGGTAGATAGAAAGTTTTATGAATATTAACCTTACAATTAGGATTAATATCTAGAATCCTATCCCTCATTACTTCAACCTTATCTTTTCCAATAGTTGAATGTAGGGCAATAATTTGCCTATTTATATTTGTTAAACTAACGGTATCATTATCAATTAAATCAAGGCTGCCAACACCAGTTCTTGCCAAAGCCTCAACAACATAACCACCAACACCGCCAACACCAAAAACAGCTACTCTTTTATTCTTTAAGTTAGCTATATTTTCTTCGCCTAATAACAGTTCACTTCTAGAAAATTCATTTAACATACTATATATTCTACACCCAAGATAAGCTATTATAAGGAACTTCTTACATAGCTCCAATTTCTACTTCTCAATCAATTCCCAATGACCACTATTATCGTAGTTCTTGCTACTAATTTTGATTTTATAATTCCAATTATTTTCCTCGAGTATCATCTTGAGTATCATTTTTGGTATCGTGAGTATCATTTTATACCATTACTTTCCCCAAACAGTCATTGCTACCATCATCAACACGTTTTAAATCAGCCTCTTCGGCTAGTAATTGTCTTGAAATTTTGTTATTTAACTCTATTTCCTTTTCTATAAGATAAATCGAATCATTTGTTTGGTGAGGAATATCTTGATGTCACCTTGAGGGACATCTTGAGGGACATTTTCTGTTCCAGTCTTCTCCCAGTGACCACTATAACCACTGCCAACATATTTTAAATCATCTATTTCTTTTATCATTCTTTCTATTGTTTTTAGGCTAACTCCTGCCTCATCAGCAATCTCCTTTCTTGTGACTCTATCGTTATTTCTTACTTTCTTTTTAATAAACTCTATAAGTGAATTTTTGTCTTGAGCGACACCTTGAGCGACACCTTGAGCGACATTTTCTCCCCCAACTCTTTTAGTTGCAATCTTTTTTAACGGAATTATTGTTTTGAAAGTGTTACCTTCTTCAAACAATGGCTGTTCTTTTGAGTATAGCTGTGTATATTTATAGGTGTTTCTCATTCCTGAACCTAGTTCGTCCGCTAGTCCTATCTCTCTAAATACCTTTGATATTGATGGATTTTTAGGAAATGGTTCGAATTTTTGTAAATCTAGTGGACCTATTCCATGAGAAAGATTACTATTTTCAATCACAATCTTTTCATCATCAATAATCATTTTTGATGGAAAACCGCTTGAATAGTCTCTATGTGCTAATGTATTAGAAATAATCTCTCTAAGAATTCTATCTCTAGCATTTACATTAACAATTCCATCCAAAACAAATAGATCATTTAAATGTTTTTGACCAAATAAAATCAATCTTTCATAACTATCAATCAGATTAGTTGTGATAACGTCTCTATCATCATATCTATCTTTATTTTCTACCCTAAAAATCGCATCAGGTTTATGCTGTGGCAAAACCGACATAATAGTATTTTCTTTTCCAAACAACAAAACAGCTGCCAAAGTAATCCCTTCTCTTTTCGTATCAGGATCGACTAAAATTAAATTAGCACTTCTTAGAAGTTCTTCATTATCCATACTGCCCCAAGCATGATTTTCGTTTCTAACAACCGCCATTTTTCTAGCTTTCTCAATAACTGTAGAATCTAAGAAACTTATATCTAAGTTTGGATATACCCTATTAACAAAATAGCTGCTTTGTTTTCTAGCATATAATTTAAAAACTAAATCTGCATGATTAGTGATATTAATATCCCCTTCATAAGATCTGTCAAAAATCCTTCCATTATGCCTATAGACTTGCGTTCCTTCAGGTACTCTAATATAGATTACTTTCTTACCATCAATATCGAAAACCTCAGGAACAAGATAAAGAGGTGGATATATTTTTTGCATTTACCCCAACAATTTCCTTTTGGTCATTTACCCCTAAAAATATATGACCACCGTTTCTATTACTAAACGAGCAGACTGTATCAAAAACATCTTTATTTAAGGCCACTTTTGATTCTTTAAATTCGACATCTATTTTTTCACCTTTTTTTTATTAATTCTCTAATCTCATCAATCGTTATCATCATCGTTTTTTGTCACACCAAGCATAGCATTTTTCTCTAAATCTGAAAAATTGTTTGTATTAGCCGCAAAGGTAGTACACCAATTTTGTGCATCGCTACCTTGATATACATTTCCCTTATTAATATCGCTATTGAAGGGGATAAATGAATCCAACAAATACTCCGATAATAAAAACATACCATTTGTAGTACCATCATTCGCCTTATCTGCGTCTAACACTCTCCATTTAATTGGTCTAATATTATCTAAACTATTCACACCAAAATAGATATAGCTATTTGGACTATAACTCTTTTTATTGCTATCGTTTGGATCAATTACTTTTGTAGGACTACTAATACCACTTATACCAAGTCTAATAGACCTACCACTATAACTTGCTGGCATAATTTGATTAGATGACTCTTGTACACCATACATCAATTGTTCTAACACAGTAGCTACTTCTACATAACGAGTAAAATCAGCGCCATCTAATTCGTCATCAGATAATTCAGCTTTTAAATATCTATAGCTTCTAATTGTGCTTCAATCTCTCCTACATTATCTTCATTAATTGTTGTAGTATCAGGTAATGCATCAATCAAGTCCTGTACATCTTTTGAAGTAATGCTGGATTCTTCATTCTCTAATACAACATTATTAGATTCTTCATTACTTTCATTTTCTAATGCTACATTATTAGTAGAATCTTCATCGTTATTCTCATTTACTGGATTAATAATTGTTTCATTAGATTCTTCTATAACAGGAACATACATCCTACAATCATTAGGTATTGCTCCTTCTTTACTACAAACAGGACAATCATTATTAATAGATTCTTCACTGCACTGTGTTTCACAAACACATTCATCAGTTTCTTCTAATTCATCCTGTGCAAAAACACTCGCCGGTGCAAGGGAAAATAACATGCATAGGGAAAGCAGGATACTAAGCATTCGTTTTCTCATTTCAAGTTCCTCCATAAACGGCAAGAATTGTTGCACCGACGTTTACGCCGTTAATAAACCGTGGCGACTGAATAATCAGCAAGTAGTGTTTTTGTATTTATCTGCCAACAAAGTTACGCTTTGTTTAAGCACCTCCATTTGACTCTTCAAATAATATTCATCTTCAAACAAGGCATAATGCACGCTTGCTCTTACAAAGATAAAAATTAAAGAAGTAATAACGGTATAAGGAATACCAATCTTAGGTTCAAGAATCTTTGCATACTCCGTATATCTTTCATTAACACCCTTGAAGAACTGTTTACCATATTCAATATATTTAGGATGAGTATAAACTTGATACATCAACCTATACTTCTTGCCATGTTTCTTAGCAGTCCAATAAGGAACCTCTTTCACAAACCTCAAGATATCCTCAGGATCAGTTGGAGCCAATTCCATAAAATCATCCTCAACCTTCTCCATACAATAAGCAGTAGACTTTACAATCAAATCATCCAAATTATCAAAATATTGATACAAAGTTGCCGAATTAATATCACAAGCCTTCGCAATAGCCTTAATACCAACACCATTAAGCCCATTATCGCAATAACAAGCGAAACACTTTTCCATTATTTCAACTTTTCTTGCCTCACGAGCCTTCTTGTTAACAGTACGCACTTAAAACTCCTTTAATAAACTAATCGTTCAATTAATTAATAACATAAAATTAAGAAATACACAATAAAAATAATCAGCAAACTTTACCGAGCATTTAAAACCAATAAAAAAGGAAGCACATAGAACATTAACTTCTTCATGCTTCCAATCATATACTTTTTAACCCTTAATCTTCTCAACGATATGCTTACTAGTTAAACCATAGTAATCTAGCACATCTAGAGCCTTACCACTTTGACCAAACTCATCATTTACACCAATTGGATATAAAGGAGTAGCGATACTTGTTTGAGCCTTAACCTCAGACACCGCAGAGAACAAACCACCAATAATACTATGTTCCTCTAAAGTATAGGCCACCTTATGCTTACCTAATTGTTCAATAATTGTATCCTTATCAATAGGCTTAATAGAACAGATATTAACAACAGTTGCGTCTACTTCTTCGGCGGCTTTTAAAGCTTCTTCAACCATTAAACCGGTAGCGAACAAGACGATATCCTTACCAGTTCTAACTACATCAGCCTTATTAAAGTCAAAGACTGTATTCTCGTTATATACATCCTCAGCCTTACCTCTAGGCATTCTTACGAAACACGGGCCATCACTATAAGCTACATAATTAATAACAGCTCTAGTTTGATATTGATCACAAGGTACAAACACACGCATATTAGGCAAACAACGCATGATGGCAATATCCTCAATAGCCTGATGGCTAGCACCATCTTCACCTACTGTTAAACCAGCATGAGTTGCACAAACTTTTACATTTAAATTTGGATAACAAATAGAATTTCTAATAATCTCAAAAGGTCTACCAGTCGCAAACACCGCAAAAGAAGACGCAAACGCAATCTTACCACTAGAAGCCAAGCCAGCAGCCATACCCATCATATTGCACTCTGCAATACCAGCATTAAAGTGTCTACTTGGATCAACCTTCTTAACCATTGCAGTCTTAGTAGAAGAAGACAAGTCAGCATCTAATACAACTATATTCTTATCCTTTTCAGCAAGCTCCATTAAGCATTGACCATATATATTTCTAGGTTCCTGTGCCATTATTCACTTACCTCCAAATCCTTCTTAGCAATTAAATAATCATCTTCCTTAGGTGCCTTGCCATGCCAACCAGCATTATTCTCCATATAAGAAACACCCTTACCCTTAACAGTATGAGCTACGATAACAGTTGGCTTACCATCTACTCTATCCTTGAAACCATTTCTAATAGAATCAAAGTCATTACCA
>JALFIR010000048.1:0-21712 GCA_022776215.1 Solobacterium sp.
TTTATTTAACCTCGCCGACCCAAGGCCGAGGCAGATTCTATCGAGTTTTAGCTGAACGCCTACTTATAGTATACACTAAAAACATATTAATAATTTATGAAAAAATATTTCATTAATTATTACTTTTTCTTCTTGTATTTCCTTCTAACAATACCCAAAGCCACGATAACAACAACACCACCTACAGCACAATACAACAAGTAAGAATAATCATTAAGCTTCTTAACAGTAATACTATCAGCCTTATTATCATAAGCAATCACACAATATCTACCATCTTCTGTATAATCAACCTTCTCACCATTCACATACACTTCATACTTATCGTAACTATTAGTATAAATTCTTAAATCATCACACAAAGAATTATTACCAAGCTTAAAGTTAAGCTTATAAGTAAGCTCATTACTATCCTTAGCCTCAACCATACAAGACAAGCTATCACCCATAAAGAACTTGCCATCAGCCACAACATAAGCCAAAGGCTCTTCGCTAGAAGAAATAGAAGGATAAACATCATTAAAATCACACTTAAACATCAAATCCCTTGTGACATTATTAAGAACACCATCACTCAAGCCATCCCACAAAGCATAGTCATTATCCTTTCCATCAATATAAGGAACCTTACTCAAAGGCAATGAATCGCCATACTCAATAGTCTCTTTCAAGATGCGCTCTTTATCATTCACAAAATAAATATTAATCTTCTTTAAATCATCAACGATATCCAAATTCTTTAACTCGTCATAAGAAATAGGATAAGCCTTGCCACCATAAGAAATATTATCAATAGCTCCATAACCGCCATAAAGATAATAATTGCCATTAATATCCTCACTATTTTCAGCCAACTCATCACCAATAAGGCCACCCATAATCATACCAACATTATTTGTAGCCTCTTTAATTTGAGCCAAAGAACCATTATTATTAAGTTTCTTACCCCTGCCTACAATACCACCTACATAGTCGCTACCATAGATAAAACACTTCGCATAATTATTATTCACATTAGCCAAAGATAACCCAACAATACCACCAACATAAGAACCATCTTCACAATCCAACAAGCCATAATTGATATTATTTTTAATCAAACCCAAATCTTGATTACCAACAATACCACCCGCATTGTTCTTCTTCAAAAAGATAGTACCCTCATTAACACTATCAATAAGCACTGCCCTAACCTTATAAGTCATATTCAAAGATGTTTGACCAGTAATAGAAAAATCATCCTCAGGATCTAAATCATTCTCCTTAGCCACAGCACCCGCAATACCACCAACATTGATATCACCACTGACACTACCCTTATTACTACACTTAGTTAACTTACCTTCTACAATATCCTCACTACTTTTAAGAGAAACATCCTCAAAAGTCGGCTTCTCATTAGTCAAAGAATCCGCAAAATTAACCATCGTATTACTTAAGGCTTTCAAATTATTATTAACACTTTTCAAATCATCATTTAAATTACTACTTGCATCCTTATTAGAATTAGAAAGATTCTCCATCGTATTAAACGCATTAGATAAACAAGCAGACAAGGAAGCCCTCGCACTCTCATACTCATCACTTCTTGAGAAAGTATGGTCCTCTTCGTTATAGACAAAACCGCTCTTCAACAAGACATCAATTGCATCATTAGCCTCTTTTAAACTATTAGAAATATCCTTCAAACCATTGCTATTATTATCATTGATATTCTTAACTTCATTAATAGAGGCATCAACAGAAGAAGAAACACTCTTAATCTGTCTTTGCAAACGCTGAAGGTAATCCTCATTAAAATTAAGCTCCATGCAAGGCTCAAATTGACCTACAATGCCACCTACTTCCTTACGACCATAGACCTCGCCATAATTAACACAAGACTCAATATAACCTGAATGACTTCCACAAACACCGCCAATGTTATAGCCAACATGTTCATAACCAACTATAGAATAATTAACACACGTTTTAACAGAACCAAAATTGCTACCAACAACGCCACCAACATCAGTAATACTCGCCACATTTTCACTAGACTTTAAAGTATCTAAACTAATGGCATTAACATCCACGTTATCATCTAAAACATAATCATTAACCCTAGCTCTATTGAAACAATTCTTAACCAAACCATAGTTAACACCCACGATACCACCAACATAATGCTTACCATAAATATCACCATAACTTTGGCAATCAATAATTGAAGCACCACTGGCATTATAACCAACTACCATACCAACATCGCTATTAGCAAGCACCTTAGAATCAACATTAATATTTGAAACTCTGCCCTGGTTATAACCTATAAAACCTAGATTATTAGCCTTGCTATCAACACTATATTCAACATTTACATTATTGATATCAGCCTTCTTACCAGTAATTCTAAAAACACCAACATTTGTTTCATCGCTATCTAAAGTAATATTCACTAATTTATGATTATTACCATTAAAAGTACCATTGAAATAAGGAACAGAAGTAAAACCATCCTTAAAATCCAAATCAGTATTCAAATTAACAGTCAAACCCTCACTATTAGTATCAAGAACACACAACTTAACTAATTTATTCCAATCATTTAGATTATTAAGCTCAAAAACATTATCCTCGCCATGTACTGCAAAAGGAAATAAAGTCAACATCAACAACAAAGTAACCATCAAGCTAAGCTTCTTTTTCATCATTATCACCCTTTTCCTCTTTAGTAGAAACAAGTGCATTCAACTGACCTGTCAAAACGCCCTTGAACTCACCATCAACATAACCATTAATCTTACCCCTAACACGACCATTCAAAGCCATAGTACCACTAGTACTTTGCATATTCTTACCAATAGGAGCCTCAATCTTAAACGAAGTCTTTTCGATAATCTTATCTCCCAAAACAAGAATCTGAGGTAGTACAAAGAATACTAAGATAATAGACACAATAGTACCCCTACCTAAACACTCACCAATAGCCGCGATAACCGGGTTAGTTGTCATCTTAGAAATCAAAACACCAGCAGAAGCCAAAATAGAACCAGAGGTAAAAATAGTTGGGAAAGAACTATTCAAAGCCTCAACAATAGCCTCCTTAGACTCCATTTCCTTCTTCAACTCACTATAGTGACTCGAAATAACGATCGCATAGTCGATATTAGCACCCATCTGAATAGAATTAACAATTAAATATCCTAGGAAATATAATGGTTCATCCATTAATGTTGGAACCGCAAAATTAATCCAAATAGAACCCTGAATAACGATAATAAGTAGTATTGGTAAACCTGCTGATTGAAATGTAAACAACAAGATAATAATTACAAACAACGCAGATAAAATAGAAATCAAAGTATTATCGCCAATAAATGAAGAAGACAAATCAATAGCTGAAGTAGAATTACCAACCACATAATAATCTTCATCATAATACTTAGCGATAATCTCATGAATCTTATCTAAACACAATGTAGTCGCCTCACTCTCTTCAGGTAGATCCAAATAAACAACCATTCTAGAATAATCGTCTGACTGTAGTTGTAGTTTAGCCTTATCTAATTGATCAAATAAGTCATCTAATGTTTCCTGCACATCACCATTTAGATATACATTGCCATCATCCATCTCACCCTTTAGAAACATGAACATATCAAACAAAGGCACCTTATAATTACCTATGCCATTAATAAGTTCACCATATTGATCATATTTAACCGCATAAGCTGAATATAAAACCTTAGCTACTTCATAATCCAAATTAGCTAACTCTGAAAATTCTCTAGGACTTAGGGCATCAGCCAACATATAACCATCCATAGCCTCAATATTAGCTAAACCCATAGATGACTTAACACCATCTAGTCTGTCTATCTCTTTTAAAATATTACGTTGGCTATCATAATTACCACTAGGTACAATTACAGCCACCATGTTGTTGTTGCCAAAATTAGCCTTAATATGACTTCTTGCGATCTGAGCATCACTTGCCTTAGCTGTCTCTAAATCATTATATGAATAGACATAAGGACAATTATTTGAAAAGAAGAAGGCAACACAAATCACCACCAAGAAAATAGGTGGAATGATATATTTAGTCTTATTCGCAAACTTACCAACTGCATCAATCTCAGGCAACAACTTTTTATGTCCTGTCTTATCAATTAACTTTGAAAACAACATCAACAAACCAGGCATCAAAGTAAATACCGAAAGTAATGAACAAAAAATTGCCTTAATCAAGACGATAGCCAGATCCAAACCAATCCCAAAATGCATAAAGCCTAAAGCAGCTAGACCTGATATTGTTGTTAAAGATGAAGATGAAATCTCTGGAATCGCCTTTGACAAGGCAATAATACAAGCTTCTCTTGCCGGTAATGTTTCATGTTCATCAGAAAATCTATGACACAAGATAATCGCATAGTCGATAGCCAAAGCTAGCTGCAAGACTACTGTTACTGAATTAGAAATGAAAGATATCTTACCACACAAGAAGTTAGTTCCCATGTTCAAGATAGCAGCCACCCCAAAGGTCGTAATCAAAACTGGAACCTCTGCATAAGACCTAGATGTTAATGTCAAAACGATAACGATAATAATAGCTGCCACAATGACAATTACTACCATTTCATTAGCCAAATCAGCAGAGGTATCCACACCAACTTCACTATCTACATAAAAGTCATAGTCCTTTAACTCTTCCTTTATTTCATTCATGGCAGACTTAGATATCTCATCATCTACCTCACCATCAAAAGTAACTGAAAATAAGGCTGAACCATTATTAAAAGAATCTTTACTATTATCAAAATCAATAGAAGTAACTCCATCTATATCCTCTAATTGTTCCTTTAAATCAATTGCCTTCTCATAACTTACATTAGACACCATAACTCTGGCTGAACCATAGGTCACAAAGTTATCATTCATGACTGTTAGACCCTGTCTTGTTTCGGTATCATCAGGTAAGTACGTAGTAATATCATTTTCTACTTGAACCCAGCCAATAGAAAAAATTGAAAATAGTATCGCAAATATATAGATTAGAAAAAATAGGTTCCTTCTATCAACAATAAAAGAAGCTACCTTCTCCATCCCTGAGCTCTTGTTTTTTTCTTCTTTTTTATCCATGAAGAATATTATAGAACCTCTATATAGATATATATTTAGTTAATATCATCTATTTGCGCAAATTTGAATACCAATTTGTTCAATTACTCCATACATATTTGATAAAATCCTTTAATTAATATTTTTCATTATCAAACACGAAGCTTTTCAATTTAGTCATTTTTCGAAAAATGACTAAATTGAAATAAAATGACTAAATTGAATTTTAGTTATCCATACAACACCCAACATCAAAAAAGTTCCCTATTTATAAGGACTTTTGAGATTTACTGTTAAACAAATACGTTAAAAAATGTCATAAACCATGACTATATTGAAATTACTTATTTTTAAACTCTATCCCATATTGCAAAGGTAATAACTCTTTCATTACATATTGGTGTCAAAATTATATTGAATATACGATAAAATTAAGGTACCTCAAAAGAGGAAAAAGGTAAACGAGCGTCATCTCGTTCATGTGGCTAACATGTTAATCTGAAATAAAAGCAGTTATGTAAAGGACTGAAGGTTGACGAGCAACAAAAAAACTCGAAAGTAATGCGGTTATGTAAAGGACCAAGGGTTGGCAGACAACACAAAAATTAGTCGTTAAAGGAGACGAGTAGTACCGCGGTAATACAGTCTCCTTTTAAATTATGTGTATACATAATATGCATACCCTTACTTATTCTTAAAACTTAGCACCAGCATAATAGAGACAACAGCTGATTCAATACACAACAGTACCATAGGAACTATATTGGCAATCTTTCCTTCAGCCAAAGCTATATCACTAGTATTTACATTATTAATGGCATTACTTGTAAACAACATAATGCCTATTAATAATAGAATGCCAATTAACTAAATGATTCTTTTCAATCTTGAATTTTAACATTAAGAAATATCGTTGCCATTATTCATATGATGAATGGCTTATCAAATTAATCAGATGATGTATTTTGGTAGATGTTTCTTTAAACCAAAGACAACACCATTATGATTATTATCTGCAGTAACATAAGTTGCCAACTTTTTAATTTCTTCCTCACCATTAGCCATCGCAAAAGAATTATTAAACTCAGATATCATCTCAATATCATTATAGTTATCACCAAAGACAAACACTTTATCCTTATCGATATTAAGATTATTTGCCAAAATTTTAATTCCACTAGCCTTAGAAATTCCCTTATTGATTAGTGCAACACCACCATTGCCACATTCAAATATATTCAAATCAAATTCCTTGAGTATTTCATTATACCTAGCGATAAATCCTTTGATATCCCCTGGCAAAACAGTTATTTGACTATAATCGAATTCTTCAAGATTACAATCTTCTATAATCAAGGGATTAAAATTTGGATTCTCATTGCTAAACTGTTTAAAACGCACACAACTTTCACTTAATAAACTGCCTTTAGTCGAATGAACAAATATATCTTTGAATCCATATTCCTTTAATAATATAGGTAAAATTCTCTTATCTAAATTATCGGAATAAACAACTTCTTGTTTTTTAAAATCATATAGCATCGAACCAGAGGATACAACACAAGGTATATCAATGTTCAAAATTTCAGCATACTTAGAAGTAGCTGAAAATGGCCTTGATGTAGCGATAGTAAAATTTAAACCCTTCTTCATCAATTTGTTAATATAATCTAAACTATGAATAGAAACTCTCTTATCCTTATTCAAAAGAGTGCCATCTAAATCAGTAGCTACTAAATAATCCTTATATATTTTTTTCATATTCATTCAAATGCTTGATCTAACTTATCTCTTAAAAACTTACTAGAAGTCTTTAACCAATTCATCCAATCATCGGGATAATCACACCAAAACTCGCCATTAAACATTCTTACACCAAGTTCTTTTAAAACTTTAATATTCTCGACATAATCAGTAAGACCAGTTCCCCAAGGAACACTACGATCCTTTAAAGGAGCAGTCTCCTTTAAATGACAAGCTACTATATGGCCTCTACCAGTTTTTAAATCATCAACAACCGTTTTAGAATATCCATAATCATGTTTAGCACCAGCTAAATTACCGATATCAGGATACATACCAAGATATGGAGAACCACAAATATTAACAAACTCCATACCCTTTTCAACAGTATCAATAAATGGCCTATCCATCATCGTCTCAAAAGCTAAAATAACACCCTTTTTAGCAGCCATATTTGTAGCAATTTTTAAATTTTTAATAAATTCATTCCTTGTTTCTTCATTAGCATCCTCATAATAACAATCATAACCGGCTAATTGAATTATTCTTATACCCAAGTATGCTGCGAAATCAATAGCTTTTTCCATTATTTCCATAGCTTTATCATGCTTATCTTTTCCTAAAGAACCAAGAGAATATTTTCTCTGAGCAGAAAAACACATTGTATAAATTGGAACTCCAGTTTCCTTCATATCCCTTAACAAAGAATCCCTTTCTTCCTTAGTCCAATAAAGCCTTGAAATTTTTTCATCCGTCTCATCGATAGATATTTCTATCCAATCAAAACTGCTTTCTTTACAAGCTAAAAGCTTCTCTCTCCAAGATAAATCCTTTGGCATCGACTTTTCATACATGCCAAGAAGATATTCTCTACCCTTGTCCATAGTAAGCTCCTGGACCATGTTTTCTTAAAAAATGCTTATCTAACAATTCTCTTTGCATAGATTTAACATCGCAATTAATGGTAATAGTCTTTAAAGCCATCTTTGCCAAAGTATCCAGCACAACTGAATTATGAACCGCATCAAAAGGATCCTTACCCCATGTAAACGGACCATGAGAATGAACTAAAACACCAGGCATTTGATTTGGATCAATATGTCTCTTTTTAAATTCTTCAACAACCACTTTTCCAGTATTTAACTCATAATTATTCTTAATTTCATCATCAGTCATAAATCTTGTGCATGGGATTTGGCCATAGAAATAATCACCATGAGTTGTTCCTAAAGCTGGAATATCTTTACCTGCCTGTGCCCAAGCAACCGCATTCACAGAATGAGTATGAACAACACCGCCAATATCCTTAAAATGCTTATAAAACTCTAAATGAGTAGCTAAATCACTAGACGGTTTTAATTTTCCTTCGACAACATTACCATCTAAATCAGTTACAACCATGTCCTCAGCCTTCATAATGTCATAATCAACACCACTTGGCTTAATTACAACAAGGCCATTTTCTCTATCTATACCAGAGACATTGCCCCAAGTAAAGACAACAAGTCCATATTTAGGTAATAATAAATTGGCTTCTAGAACTTTTTGTTTAAGATCCTCTAACATTTAAGACTCCTTTACTTCATAAATAGCTGCCTCATTTTTTGTATGATTTGCTGCTAAAATATATTCTTTTCCATCGCAATGAACAACATCCAAGTTCGCAGGACCAACACCCTCTTCAACCATATTTACAACAAATTCTCCATTTTCATAAGTTAAAACAAAAAGTTCGCAATTAACTCTTCTTATACCAGCTACAAAACATGACTTATTACATAACGATGTTCCAACTAAAGCATGAGCAAAATCAATTTCATTTGGATAAGTATATACTCTATCGTACTTTCCATTTAATTCCTTATAAACATGGATTTGATTACCATGAAAAGGTTCAATAGTCATAATTTCTTGCTTGCCATCATTATCTATATCAGTCAAAGCAACCTCACCAATATGACCATCCATTATTTTTTCGAACTTCCATTCATTATCTATATAAGCTAATCTATATAGTCCACTATCACATCCAAAATATCCGCAATCCTGCCCATTATATTGACCTCTAGTATAACCATGATTTTTATATAATCCATCAGCAACCTGAGTTAACACAACATTGTTGTTATCTAAATCAGAAGGAATTTCTCCAATATACACCTGGCCTGGACGAGTCCAATCTTCTTTATTAGATTTATCTCTTGCGATTGTCGCACAAACAACATAATCCTTATCATTAATATGATAAATATCAAAACGATGAAGATATGGTAAATTAAACAAATCTTTAACTTCCCAACCATCTTTTGTCTTCTTTCCTCTAACAAGCTTTGCGGCACTTGGAGAAACCTTTAAGTAAAATTCATTAACAGCTAAAAATTCACCTTCTCTATCTTTAAAAGGAATAATAGACATGCAACCGCCCCTATCTTTATCCCAAACAACTTCTTTTTTCTTAAAACCTTTACCAGTATATGAATAACACTCACTATTTGGATTTTCACTTGCAAAGAATGCATAACATTCTTTATCTATAAACATGTGACTTGTGCAATAGCACCTAACAATATCATCTAAATGTGTTTTTAAAAATTTCATTACCTTACTCCTGAGTTTTTAAAGGGCTAGATTAACTAGCCCCTTAGAAAATTATGCTAAACCGTTATCCTTTAACACTTGTGTATATTCCGCTTGTGACAAAGGATTCTTTACAGCAGCAATCTTTACATGATCCTTAACTGAATCAAATGAAGATACAAATGCTGGAGATGTAACCACGATATCATAGTTTCTAGCGGCAGACTTTGCTTCCGCAATAGGCATATGAGACACTTTTGCTTCAACGCCTAGTGCTTTACAAGCTTTTTCAGCAGCTAGTTTCATCATCATACTTGTACCAGAACCACTAGCACAACAAACTAACAATTTAATCATCTTTTTTCCTCTTTTCCTATTTAATTAGGAACAAATTATTCTTTTTTGCCTTCTTTTTCAGCAACATGTTTCTTATAAGCTTCCCAATCTTCTACACATAAGAAGTAACCATCTGGATCAGCCTTATATTGAAGTTGCGGAATGGCAACAAGAATAATAACAATAATAGCAACACCGATGTAACCAAGGTAATGCATGATAACACCGAATGCAGGCCAGATAACAGCCCAGTCGAACATAGCCATCCAACCCTTAGCACTGATAGTTTGAGAAACTACTGTTACACCATCTAATGCGAAGAATTGTGCAGCTAATACAGAACAGAATACCTGTAGTAAACCATTCACGAATGAAGCAAACATAGCAGCCTTAGCACCTGACTTAGCGTTAACGTAAACTGAAATAGTAGCGTTATCGAAGAACACAGGAACGAAACCAGCGATAGCGATTAATGGAGACTTCATAGCGATTAGGATACCAATTGCTAAGAATTGACCAGCAGCACCAAAGATGAAACCGAATGTTACTGCATTAGCAGAACCGAAACCATAAGATGCAGCACAATCTAGACCTGGAACAGCACCTGGTAATAATTTATTAGAGATACCTTGGAATGAGTTTGTTAATTCACCAACGAAAACTCTAACACCAAGTTGTAATACTGCCATATAAACTGCAAACGCTAAAGCGTTATCTAAGATACAGAAGAAGAAACTACCATTTGGAATATTTACACCATTAGCAACCAAAGCTTCTTTTCCTGTTACTATCATAATAGTTCCAATAAACAACAACATTAATACTGAAGTTGAAACCATGTTTTCATTAAAGATTGATAACCAACCAGGTAATTCGTAATCTTCGAACTTCTTAGCAGAACCCTTCTTAAACAATTTGCTTCCTACCCATTCATAGATAGCGATACCAAACATTTGTTGGTGAGCAACACAGAAACCAGCACCATCAGTTAATCTTTGAGCTGTTTCGACAGTTAAGTTAGAACCTACTGCCCAATATAAACCTAATAACACAGCCATTAGAATCAACATTGGAGTATCACCTAACTTAGGGAAACATGTCAAGAAAATCCAGAATGCGAATGTTGCTTGTTGAGTTTGGACGTGGCCTGTAGTAAATACAGCTCTCAACTTAGTAACTTTTTGGAACTTTACAAGCAAAATATTAAAGATAAACGCAATCAACAATAATACCATTACTTGAGAGAAAGACTTGCCTACAGTCTCGATAGCAGATTGAGCAGCAACCTGACCTACATATGTATCAAGAACTAAAGCATCGATTCCGAATTTACTAGATAATGCACTAATAATTGGCTTAAAGGTACTTGATAAACCACCTGAACCAACTAAAAGAATTTTGTAACCTACTGTAGCTTTAATAAAGCCAGAGAATACATCGTACCATTTTTTCTTCAATAGGATATAACCAACAATTGTGATTAAACCAATGAAGTACGCTGGAGTCTTTAAGAAGTTATTAGCAAAGAACGTCCAGATAGACATTAAAACATTCATACTTTTCCCCTTTCTTAATCTACTGAGAATATTTTTTATCTATCTCTAGAAGGTCCTGACCGGTCTTGGCCTTCAAAAGATCATCAATAATTCCATCGTTCAAAAGTAATTCTGACAACATTTGCATATTCTTCAAATGTTCATTGTCATCAACCGCCGCAAGAGTAAAGAATAATCTTGCATTCTTACTTTCATCCCCTGGAACAAATTCAACTGGTTTTTCAACTTTGCAAAAACCAATCGCAGTATCATGCACTCCTTCTCCACCTAAAGTAGAATGAGGCATTGCCACCTCTGGCAAAATAACAATATAAGGTCCATACGTGTTAATGTTTTCAATAATACTATCAACATACTTCTTCTCTATAGTTCCATCATCCAACATCGGTTTAGCAACTCCATAAATTGCCTCTTGCCAATTATCGTAAGATTCAACAAACTGATAGTGCTTTGCGTCAACAATATTCTTTAACAACATACGCTTATCTCCTTATTTGGCATTATTTTATTCCATGTAAGCGCTTTACACTATATGTTTTTATGACCATTTAATATATTTTTATGATTTTTTTATTCATTTAATAAAAATATCCTAATTCAATAAAAAATCTATTTTTGACCGTAAGTTTCCCAACCGCTAGCCTCATCAGCGATTTCTTTCTCACTAAGTTCTGGTACCTTCCCGAATATAGAAGCCATACAATACGTCTTAGCACCTTCCTCAAGATAGACCGCAGAATATAAAGCTTCTTCTAAATCTTTTCCAAAACTAATAACCCCGTGGTGTTTCATAATTACCGCTGTTGCTTCGCCTGCATATTCAACTACTAATTTACCCATACCAATATCACTTGATCTAGTCCAAGGTGCAACGTTGATTCTAGCGTGATTTGCATCTATCAAAGTAACCATACAAGCCGGTAAAGAGTCGTTTGTAAGCCCAATTGCAGTCGCATAAGGCTGATGAGTATGAATTATGCTTCTAACTTTAGGCATTTTGTCAAAAATATAAATTAAGGCAGTAGAATCGCTAGATGGTTTTCTACACCCCTCTTTTAAATTACATTCATGATCAATAACACATATATCCTCATATGTCATCTCCTCATAAAGCATGCCGCTAGGTGTCACAAGATAAGTATCATCATCAATCTTTAAAGATACATTACCTCCAGTCAAAGAAATCAATTGATATTCCTTCATTTGTAAACAAGCTTTTAGTATTTCTTTCTTTTCTTTTTCAAACATTTTATTAAACATCTCCTTTATAACTGTATTTTTTAATTATTTTCATCATCATTCAATAACATTCATATAATCGCTCATATAATTCTTATAATGCTCATTTAATGTTCTTTTAACAAAACCAAAGATGGATATAATTGAAGTAGGTATTTAAATGCGACAGCATTTTATAAAAAGGAGGAAAAAAGAATGCCTAACGTTAAAGATGTTACGCGTGAAAAATGGATTCTTAGCACATTCCCAGAATGGGGAACTTGGCTAAATGAAGAAATTGAAGACACAGTTGTTGAAAAAGGCAAGTTCGCCATGTGGTGGCTTGGCTGTACTGGTTTATGGGTAAAAACTGAAAATGACACTAATATTATCATGGACTATTGGTGTGGTTCAGGCAAACAAACTCATTACAATCCTGATGGCAGTTTAAAGAAAATTAACCCCGATCACCAAATGGCAAGAATGTCAGGTTGCACAGAATTACAACCTAACTTAAGACTTGTTCCTGCAGTACTTGATCCATTTGCAATTAAGAAAGTTGATGCAGTATTAGCTTCTCATACACATACTGACCATATCGATATCAACTTAGCTGCTGCGGTATTACAAAACTGTGCAAATGATGTTCCATTCATTGGTTCTAAATTTGCAACAGATAAGTGGAGAGAATGGGGAGTACCTGAAGAAAGACTTCACACAGTAAAACCTGGAGATGTAGTTAAAGTTAAAGATATCACTATTCATGTTGTTGAATCAATTGATAGAACAATTCTTATTACAGCTCCACCTGAGGGTGATATCAAAGGTATGAAGTTAGATGATATGGACGAGAGGGCTGTATCTTACGTAGTAGAAACACCAGGCGGCACTATCTACCATTCAGGTGATTCTCACTTTGGTAACTTATATGCTAAACACGGTAATGAATTCAATATCGACGTTGCATTTGGTTCATTCGGTGAAAACCCTAGAGGCGTTACAGATAAGATGACTGCATCTGATATTTTGAGAATGGGTGAAAATCTAAATTGTAAGGTAATGATCCCTTATCACCATGATTTATGGACTAACTTCTCTGCTGATACTAATGAAATCTTAGTATTATGGTACATGAGAAAAGATAGACTTCAATATAAGTTCAAACCATTTATTTGGCAAGTTGGTGGTAAATTCGTATATCCAGATGACAAGGATAAGATTCAATATCATTATCCACGTGGATTCTCAGATGTATTCTCTAAACCAATGAATTTACCATTCCCTTCATTCCTATAAGGAGTTAATAGAGTTCGCCAAACGGTGAACTCTATTTATTTAATTATGAATAATTTATTAGGTATATATGAAAAAGCGCTTCCCACAAACATAAGTTGGGAAGAAAGATTTAAACTTGCCAAAAATGCTAATTTTGATTTTATTGAATTATCTATAGACAAAAACAGATTGAATAAATTAGATTACTCAGATGAAGAAATTCAAGAACTATTAAGTTTAACAAAGAAGTATAATATGCCATTTCAAACCATGACCCTTTCGGCTAATAGATATTACCCAATCGGTGATATAGAAAAAAGAGAATTTGGAATTAATCTGATTAAAAAAGCTATTGTACTTGCTAACAAATTAAATGTCAAAGTAATCCAGCTTACTGCCTATGATGTTTATGGAAAAGAATCATCAGAAGAAACTAAAAGATTATACAAAGAAGGCCTTATAGAAGCATTGAAATTTAATGAAGATTATAAAATCATCTTAGCAATCGAAGTATTAGAAGATGTGCCTCATTTCAATACTTCAGAAAAATTAGTGAAATTAATCAAAGAAATAAATAGTCCTTACTTAAAAGAATACGCTGACAACGGCAATCTAATCTACAACGGATACGATCCAGTAAAAGATTTACATGACTGTAAAGATGAAGTTGTTGCGATTCATATTAAAGATGCTATTTACCATAATGAGCACAATATCGAATATGGCAAAGGTGAGGTTGACTTTGAAAAAGTCTTCGCTTATCTAAAAGAAATTAATTATAAAGGTTATCTAGTGTCTGAATGTTGGGATGAAAATAACTTTAAACCAGATCTTAAATACATATCAGAATTTATTAGGAGGTTTATGAAATGATACCAAAGATCCAATTAGCACTTGACTGTTTGTGCACCGAAGATGCTATCAAAGTATTAGCAAGCGGTGTAGCAGATGAAGTAGACATTGTAGAATGCGGTTATTGTATGATCGCAAGAGAAGGAGCTAGAGTTGTTAAATACTTCAGAGAAATGTTACCTAACAAACAATTATTAGCCGATTTAAAAATAGTTGACGCTGGTAACGCCATCGGTGGAGCTCTATTAGATGGAAGACCAGATCACACTACAATCCTTTGTGCCTGCGAACCTGGTACTATTGATGCAGTTATCGAGGAAAGAGAAAAAAGAAACCTAGATACCAAACTACAAATTGAATTATATGGACATTGGTCATTTGACGATATTCCTATGTGGAAAGAAAAAGGCATTTCTCAATTAACACTACAACATTCAGGAGATAAACCTGGAGGCTGGGACGAAGAAGAATTAGCGACCCTAAAGAAATTAGTTAATTGTGGTATACCGGTTGCTGCTACAGGACACATTGATTATGACGAATTAGATAAATTCAAAGGAATACCTGTTTCATGTTTCATCTTTGGCTCAGCGATTAAAAACGCTAAAGATCCTAAAGCTGAAGCTAAACGTATTAGAGAAAAGATTGAAGCTATTTGGGGCTAATATATTAGGGCTGTAATAACAGTCCTTTTATAATGCATAAAACTAAATAAAAAAATGCCAGACCACAAAGTAATGATCTGGCAAGAAAGGGGCTAATTTATTACTTACAATGATAATCCACTTTCTCTAAGGCCTTTTTCAATTTCTTCTTCAGAAAGTAAATTCTTTAAACCGATTAGTTTTGTTTTTGAACAATGGCTCTCTAAATCATTTACAAAAGCTGTTGAACAAAAACATATATCATAATTACTAATAATATTTTTAGCATCACCGACACTAGAATGATCAATTTTACAAGGCAGTTTTAACTTATTAAACACATTATTAACTTTAATGCCTATCAATACACTTGATCCCATTCCATTGCCACAAGTTACAAGCACCTTATACATTTTCATCATTCCTTTCAATCAATTGGTTAATCAAATCAGACATCCTATCAACAAGTCTCTTTATTAGCTCATCGCCCTTTTCTTTTGTAGATACAGTTGGGTCTCCGGGTGCCCCTGTTTTAGTATACTTTTCCCAAGGAACACAAGAATAATCCATTGTCCACGTATCTTCAGGATATTCTACAACCGCTTTTTCTAAATGAACAAGTTCTGGTTTTACCGAAAGCATCATAGATGTTTCTAGTTCAGCCGCATGCATTCCATCCCCTTTCCACATAGGAGCAGTAAGGATACCTTCACTCAATTTTTTATAATCTGTATAAGAGAAATAATAAATATTCTTATATTCGTATTTATCAAAAATAATTCTAGCTGCTTTTTTCATAGCTGGTGAATTTCCTAAATGGCCTGAATGATAGATTATGTTCTTTACGCCATGTCTTATCAAACTAGTTGATATATCGATTATTACATCAACAAGAGTATCCTCACTTAAACTAATAGTCCCCGGAAAGCCTTTAGTTGACCACACCCTTCCATACGGCATAATTGGGAGCATTAAACATTGTGTTTTATTAGCTATTTGTTTACTCATTTCTAGACCTAAACTATTATCAACGCATAGTGGTAGGTGGTATCCATGTTCCTCAACAGAACCCAATGGAATGATTACGCCTCTAACGTTTGGTAATATTTCCTTAGCCTCTGGCCAAGAAAGCTCATCATACATTATATTCATTTTAATTTTCCTCAGCTTTCACAGCACTATAGTCCGTAAGAATACGCCAATAATTCTTTTTATATTTTTTATATTGAATTTGAGGAATAATAATACAGATCAATAGAGCAATTCCAAGTCCCACATAACGGAAGTTTTCAAATAGTAATCCAATCCAAGGCCAGAAGAATTCAAAGTCAAAATTGCCATACCAGCCTCCAAATGTTGCTGTTAAGAAATGCTTTGCCGCAAAAGCACCAACACCAGCTTGTAAAACTCCTGACAAGAAACAAATGATGATTACAGCTTTAATACCGCCCTTCTTATTCGCAAAACCAGCGATAGTTGCGTTATCAAAGAATACTGGAACAAATCCTGTAATAACAAGAACTGGACTCTTGAAAACTATCAAGCCTAAGATTACAAGCACTTGTCCAGCTAAGCCACAAAGGAATCCAAGCATGATTGCGTTTTGCGGAATAAAACCATAAGTAGCAGCACAATCAATACCAGCGGCTGAACCAGGCAATAATTTAGATGAAATTCCATGGAAAGCTTGAGACAATTCTGCAACGAACATTCTTACACCAACTAATAGTATTTGCATATATACTGAGAATTTAAATGATGTTTCAAGAATATAGAATACAAAGTTTTGATTTGGATTATATGCTGAATCCACAACAGATAGAACATCTTTTCCTAGAACACTCATCAACACAGCCATAAATGCGGTCATAATCAGAGCACTAGAGACCGTGTTTTCCTTAAGTACACCAAGCCAACCTGGCAATTCGATGTCTTCTACTTTTTTAGAATTCTTACCACCGATTTTTTCGCCAAACTTATCAGCTAACCATACACCAAACATTTGATTGTGACCAACTACAAATCCAGCACCGTTTGTTAAGTTTTGGCATGGTTCGACTGTTAAGTTTGTTGTCGCTCCCCAATAGAAGCCCATTAGAATACCAGTCATTATAATAATTTGAAAATCACTAGCATCTGGGAAAGCAAACATCATTAACCATGTTGTAACCGAACATTGGCAAATCATCGTATGTCCTGTAATCATTAGCGATCTAATTTTACTTGCTTTTTTAAAATACACTAAAGCAATATTGATAAAGAAGCCAAGGATTAAAACAGACATACATATAGAAACCGACCTACCAACTTGTTCTATTAGGTGTTCTGCTGCGATTTGCCCATAATAAGGATCAATTACTGCTGCAGTTAAATTAAAACGTGTAGCTAACCCTAATAGTATAGGTCTAAAGTTACTTACCAATCCTCCAGAACCCACGGCTAAAATCATGTAGCCTACTGTTGCCTTCACAAATCCAGAAAGACAATCATATATCGGTTTTTTCAATAAGGCATAACCGATAAGAACCAATAATCCAACAAAGAATGCGGGCTTTTGGAATATATTATAGTTGAAAAAGTCCCACACTAAATTAAGCACATTCATATACAATCCTCCTGTGTCTGTAATTTATCATTTAATAATTTGAAATGTAAGCGTTTACCTATTTCTTGAAAAGAAGATAAAAAAATACTGTAATTAATCAGAAATTGCTTTACAATTTGTTCATTTTTTAAGAACGGTGTGCCTATTTTATTGTTATTTAAAAAGATTTTTATTGACCTTAAATATTTATTAATAAATAATAATCTTAAACATGCAACTTATCAGTAGACTAAAACAAAACAGTAATTTTACAAATGCTGAAATTGATTTAGCAAACTTTATTTTGCAAAATATTGAGACTGTCACAAAAATGACAATTCAAGATCTATCCGATAACAGTTTTGTATCCAGACCAACAATAATTCGTTTCTATAAAAAACTAGGCTATGATACTTATTTTGATTTTAGAATTCAATTAGAATCAGAACTTAAAATCTATAATAAGAAATTAGTAGATTCTAACAAGCCTTTTAACGAGAGTGATTCTTATTTAAATATCGCTGATACTATTTCTAGTTTAACAAAGCAAATAGTAGACAGTTGCTACAATCTATTAGATGAAAATACTTTAAAGAGTGTTGTTGAGACACTGTATAATTCAAATCGAATTTTTATATATGCTCTAGGAGATTGTTATATTGGTGCTGAATCATTTATTTATAAACTAACAAAAATAGACTGTTATGCCTATATGTTAAATAACTATTCTTATTCACTGGTAAATTTGCATAATATTAAAGAAACTGATTGTATTTTAATACTTTCAACAACCGGAAAAACACTTACCCTTGAAAGTAAAACAATTAGATTAATATGTGAATCTAGAGCCAAAACAATTCTAATTACCTCTATGAATAGTTATGATTTTTCACATAAGTTTGATTATATTCTCAATATTTTTCATGGTGAGGATAAAATCCTTAAAATTGGATCTTTAGCTTCCCAAGTTTCAATAATTTATATTCTAAACGTATTGTATTCTTGCCTTTATGAAATAGATTACAACAAAAATAACGAGAGAATTGAAAATTATTCAGATTATTTAAGAAACAAAAACATTATCTAGAAGAAAAGACCACAAAATGTGATCTTTTCCTATTTATAGAATTCCTCGGGACAGAGAGTTTCTATAAGCTCTTTCTATATTCCTTCACAATATCCATGAATTCTTTAACTCTTGCTTCATCAACTGGGTTCTCAAATTTGCCATCAATCTTAAATGTAGTTGCACAAACAGCACCATCTGAAGCACTCAATTGTCTTACGATATTATCTTTATTACAACCAGTATTACAGAAAACAGGTGTCTTCTTAACTGAATTCTTTACTTGTGTTAATACTTGAGTATCTGTTTCAACTCCTGCAGTTAAACCAGAAACGCAAATTGCATCAGGACGACAATTGAATTCAGTTGTCTTTGCGATTGAAGCGATATCTCTATCAGCTAAATATTTTGCAGCTTCTGGAACAATGTTATATAACATCTTAACATGGTCAGCACCAATTCTATGTCTATGTCTTGCAGTAGCACCTGGATCAGTATCCCATACACCAAAATCACTTGCATAAACACCTGAAATAATTTCTCTAATAAATTTGCCATCAACAGCTTTTGCTAAATCTAGAGAAGCAATAGGATCCCACAAACAGTTTACGCCATAAGGGATTTTAATAACTTCATCTTTAAGTCTTCCAATAACATAAGCCATAACTCCAACTGTAATTGGTTCAATTTTAGTTAAATAAGGCAATGAATATTCGTTAGAAAACATAATGCCATCAACACCACCATTTTGTAACGCAACAACATCTTTCCTAGCAGCTTCAACAACTTTTTCCAAACCACCTTCTTCATCATAATAAGGGTCTCCAGGTAATGGTTGAAGGTGGCACATTGCGATTATAGGTTTCTTAACTCCAAATAATTCATCAGTCCATGTACTATAATCTTTGTAAAAATCTAAACTCATATTTTCTCCTCCTCATATGTACGTTTTTATGTTAATTTTATTTATTTTTAATTACAATATTCATAAAACCATTGTTCATATAAGCATAAAATTACTCATAAATCATATAAATGCCAGTTTTATGATTATTTAATATAAATTAATCATTAAAATAGTATATAATGCTATTGAGGTTATTATTATGTTCAAACATTATTCTTTAAAACAGAAAATCATCATGATTTTCACACTTGTAATCTATTTTGTCTTTGCCTTCTTTGTAATCAAAACTGCAATCAACGACAAAAGTATCGCTGGCATCCTGTTTGTAATCATAGGTGTTATAGCGCTAATATTTGGTTCATTAAATGAATATCTTAAACTTTTATATAATGAAGCTCTTTGGTATTTAAATTTCAAATTAGATCCAGATAAAGCGAGTGAAATCTACGACAAATTAGAAACTAAAGATGTATTCAAAACTTACGTTAATAATAGAGGTCTTTTTGACACTATGGTAGCGTTAGAAAGAAAAAATCCCCATTTAGTATTACGAACAATTGAAGAAAACGATAAGAAGTTCTCTGCAAATGTCGAAATGTTGCTAATTAAATGTTACTATCAAATGAGAGCGTACCTAATGCTTGGGCAAACACAAAAACTAAATACTGTCTATAATGATGTAAAAAATATTGAGAATATGAAAAAAAGACCGAAGATATTCCAATATGACGAATTGGATGCTATTCACAAACTAGGCATCAAACAAGACGGCGAAGCTTATAAGCTATTAAAAAATGTTAATATGGCATATATGAACCCAAAAGAATGTAAATTTATCTTGGAAGAATTAATACTAACTGCGCCTAACAATGAAAAAGAAGCTTATAAGGAACAATTAGAAATATTAATGGAGACTGTAAATGAAAGTAAGTAAAGCAATCGTTGATAAGAGAAGAAATGAAATAATGAAAACAATACAAGAAAATAACAGTATATCTGTCGACGATCTTGTAGAAAAATACGATGTATCAGCTGTAACAATTAGAAGAGACCTTCAATATTGGGAAGATATGGGCGCTATTGTTAGAAATTATGGTAGTGCTTCTCTAATCCAAGAATTTGTTGATGACAACAAAAACTACGACAGATTCCGTTATATGAAAGCTATTGCTAAAAGAGCTGCTCTATTCGTTGAAGACAACGATGTTATATTTATCAACACCTCAATGACAGCTATCATGATGATTGACTATATCAAATATAAAAATGTAACAATTATTACAAATAATGCCAAGGCAATAAACAGTCATCCTGATGGCCAAGTAGAAATAATCTTCACAGGAGGTGAGGTTAGATACCCTAAAAACTCAATGGTAGGTGACATTGCATTAAAAGCAGTGAATTCAATCAATGCCAATAAATGTTTTATAGGATGTAGTGGATTATCAAAAAACGGAGCCTCTACAGGACTTATCAAAGAAACATCTATAAACAAAGCAATGATTGAACATACTAAAGGAAAAAAGTTCTTATTATGCGATCACACAAAAATAGGACTAGATTACAATTATCGCTATTGTGGTTTAAATGATGTAAATACATTAATAACAGACGTTGAAGTTGATGATGAAGTGCTAGAAGAACTTGCAAACGATTCCAAAGTTGAAATCATCAAAGTAGAACCATTAAATAGAAACTAAAGTGGAGAAATCTACTTTTTTCTATTATGTTTTTAGGAAGATTTAGTCCTGATCATGATAGATTAATTATCATATCGTTATAAGATTATAAGGTCAGGGATACTAGATGTTTCTGACCTTTCTTTATATAGGCATATATAAGGAATGGTCTTTT
>JALFIR010000079.1:0-8536 GCA_022776215.1 Solobacterium sp.
GATTAATACAACTGGTGGTATGACAGGTACTTATATTAAGACTAAGAAGAAGGGTGAGGCTTATTTGGCTATTGATTCTAGTCGTTTAGGCTCTCATATCATTAAATTTACTATTGATTAATAGGAGAATTAACCATATAATTATTTAGTCTGTGGAAGGAGTGCAACTACTCCGTTAATCCCACAACCATAAGGAGGAAAAATATGGCAAAGAAAGTTGCTAAAATCTGTAAGTTGCAATTTGCAGCTGGTCAAGCTAAACCAGGTCCTGCTCTTGCAAGTGCTGGTATCAACATGCCTCAATTCTGTACTAAGTTCAATGACTTAACAAAGGACAGACATGGCGATATCGTTCCTGTTGTTATTACTGCATATGAAGACAAATCTTTTGATTTCGTGCTAAAGACAACTCCTGCTGCATTCTTATTAAAGAAGGCTGCTGGTATTTCTAAGGCTTCTGGTTCACCAAAGGCAGTTAAGGCTGGTTCTATTACTAGCGCTCAATTAAGAGAAATTGCTGAATATAAGATGCCTGATTTGAATGCTAATGATGTAGAATCTGCAATGAAGATCATTGAAGGTACTGCAAGAAACATGGGCATTAAAGTGGAGGGTTAATCATGAAAAGATCTAAAGGTTATAATAATGCATTATCTCTTTTTGAGAAGAACAAGAAATATGCACCTGCTGAAGCTTGCGAATTAGTTAAGAAGACAAGCAGTGTAAAATATGATGCTGCAGTTAGAGTATCATTTAGCTTAAATGTAGATCCTCGTCATGCTGATCAACAAATCCGTGGCGCTATGGTTCTTCCTGCTGGTACTGGTAGAAGCCAAAAGGTATTGGTTGTTACTCAAGGTGCTAAGGCTGAAGAAGCAAAGAATGCTGGTGCTGATTATGTTGGCGATAAGGAAATCCTTGATAAGATCAAGGGTGGTTGGTTCGATTTCGATGTAATCGTAGCTACTCCTGATATGATGGGTGAATTAGGTAAGTTAGGTAAGATCTTAGGTCCTAAGGGCTTAATGCCAAACCCTAAGACTGGTACAGTAACTCCAAATGTTGCTGGTGCTGTTGCTGAAATCAAGAAAGGTAAAGTTGAATACCGTGTTGATAAGGATGGTAACATCAACTGTCTTCTTGGTAAGGTTAGCTTTGATGCAAAGGATCTTGAATCAAACTTCAATGCGCTTGCTAATGCAATCGTAAAGGCTAGACCTGCTGCTGTTAAGGGTGCTTATATTACTGGTGTAACATTATCTAGCAATATGGGTCCTGGTATTAAAGTGGATTTTGGTGCTTAATTAATTAAAGATGACTTCGGTCATCTTTTTTTAATATTTCTTTCATGTTATGATAATGTTTGTAAAAACGTTTAAAGAAGTAGTATCTTATTGATTCTTAAAAGCGATAGGAGGATGGTGTAAGCTCCTTTAAGATAGGTAAGTGAATTCGCCTTTATATAGTGGCTTGCCCCGGTAACGCGTTATAGTTATAAGTGCAGCATATGCTGAATTAGGATGGTACCGCGATTTTTCGTTCCTAGTCGCGGTTTTTTTATTGTAAGGAGGATTTTGAATGAACGATTTAACAAGCCTTAAGCAAGAAGCTTTAGCGGCTATTAATGAAGTTAAAGACAGTAAAGTGTTAGAAGAATTAAGAATTGAATATCTTTCTAAAAAAGGTAAGATTCAAGGTTTAATGGGCCAAATGAAAGACTTAAGTCCTGAAGAAAAGCCTAAGTTTGGTCAACTTGTAAATGACTTAAAGACAAGTGTAACAAGTGCTATCGAAGAAAAGAAGAAAGAGCTTGATGATGCTTTATTGAAGTTACAACTAGAGAAAGAAAAGATTGATATCACGCTAGATGAATATACACCTGTTACTGGTACCCTTCATCCTTTGACTTTAGTTGAAGAAGAACTACAAGATATCTTTATTGGTATGGGCTATAACGTAGCTGAAGGTCCAGAACTTGAATATGATGAATATAATTTCACTCGTGCTAATACACCAGAGGGTCATCCTGCAAGAGATATGCAAGATACTTTCTATGTTGATGTTAATCGTCTATTGAGATCTCAAACTACAGCTATTCAAATGAGAGTATTAGAGACTGATCATGATAAATTGCCTATCAAGGTTATTTGCCCTGGTAAGGTATATAGAAGAGATGATGATGATGCTACTCATTCGCATCAATTTATGCAATGTGAGGGTTTAGTAATTGGTGAAAATATCACTGTATCAGACTTAAAGGGTACTCTTGAATTAATGATTCATGAGCTATTTAAAAATGATGCCAAGATTAGATTTAGACCATCATACTTCCCATTCACAGAACCTTCTTTTGAAGTAGATATGACATGTCATAACTGTGGTGGCAAGGGCTGTTCTATGTGTAAGGGAACTGGTTGGATTGAAATTCTAGGTTCTGGTATGGTACATCCTAATGTTTTAAAAGCTGCTGGTATTGATTCTAAAAAGTATACAGGCTTTGCATTTGGCGTAGGCATTGAAAGAGTTGCGATGTTAAAATATGGCATCATGGATATCAGAGACCTATATACAAATGATATTCGTTTCTTAAATGGATTCAAGAGAGGTAACTAGTAATGAAGTTAAGTTTAAATTGGTTAAGTAAATTTATTGATATAAGTGATTTATCTTATCAAGAAATCATGGATAAAGCTGTTAAGGCTGGCTTCGAAGTGGAAGAAGTAACTAAAATTGGTAGTGGTACAAATCTAGTTGTAGGTAAGGTATTAACATGTATTCCTCATCCTGATAGTGATCATTTACATCTAACTACAGTAGATATTGGTACTGAAGTATTAGATATTGTATGTGGTGCTCCTAACTGCAGAGAGGGTATTAAAGTTATTGTCGCAACAGAGGGTGCAGTACTACCTGGTGGCACTATTAAAAAGGGTGTTGTTAGGGGCTATGAAAGTAATGGCATGTTGTGTTCATTATTAGAACTTGGTGTTGATGAGGAATTATTGGAAGAGGGCTCTTGTTCAAAGGATGGTATTGAAGAATTAGGTGATTCATTTGAAGTGGGTGAAACAAATATCCTAAAGAAACTAGGCTATGATGATGTTATCTTAGATATGTCTATTTATGCCAATAGACCAGATTGCTTGGCAATGTTTTATATGGCTAAGGAAATGGGTGCTATCTTAAGAAGAGAATGTAAGCTTCCTGAATTTGAAGGTGCTAGTAATGTTGGTACACCAAGTGATTTTAAGTTAAGTTTAGAATCAAAGAATTGTCCTCATTTCTTAGCTAAGATTATTAATAAAGTGACTATTAAGGAGTCTCCTGAATGGATTAAGAAAATCTTGAAGTCTAATGGTATCAAGTGTATTAATAACTTGGTTGATATTTCTAACTTGGTAATGTTAGAGACAGGTCAACCTATGCATTTCTATGATTTAAGAAGTAATCCTAATCATAATATTACTGTTAGAGATGATTTGAATTGTGAATATACAGCGTTAGATGGTGTTACATACAAGATTGAAAAGGGTGATTTGATGATCACATCTGACAACAAGCCTATTGGTATTGCTGGTATCATGGGTGGCGATGCGACTAAGGTATTAGATGATACTACTGGTTTGCTTTTAGAGTCAGCTTGTTTTGACCATGCTCAAATTAGAAGAACTTCTAATCGTCTAGGTCTTCAAACTGAGGCTGCCGCAAGATTTTCTAAGGGTCTAGAGCCATTAGCTCAAAATAAGGCTATGGATAGAGCTGTTGAATTGTTAATTAAGTATGCTGATGCTCAAGAAATTGAGGAAACAGTTGAGGCTGGTAGTAGCAACTATACACCAGTTGTAGTAGAGGAAACATTGTCTCATTTGAATAATTTGGTTGGTAAGACTTATTCAATTGATGAAGTTAAGGAAGTTATTGAAGCTTTAGATTTTAAGTTTGAATGTGAGGATGGTGAACATTTCTTGTGCACTATACCAAGTTATAGAACTGATATTTTAATTAGAGAAGACATTGATGAGGAAGTGTGTCGTTTAACTGACTTTGATGATTTAAAGTCAACATTGCCTCTAATGCCTCAAACTGTTGGTTCTTTGACTATTGCTCAAAGAATGCGTCGCAATATCAGAAACTATATGATGTATAACGGTTTAAGTGAAGTGAGAACTTATACACTAGTTAGTGAAAATTATAAGAATGAGTCTTTACTTGTAAATGGTGAGGCTGTTAAGATGATTTCTCCATTAAGTGAAGACCGTAAATATATTAGAACTTCTTTAATGAATTCACTACTTGAAACTTTAGCTTATAACTTGGGTCACTATAATAGTGATGTTAATATCTATGAATTGTCTTCTGTTTATTTCAATGATCATGAAGAAGAAAGACTTGGTGTTGTCTTAAACGGAACTTATTTAAATAGTGAAGTTAAGCATCTAACAATGAAGGCTGATTTCTATGTCTTAAAGGGTTTAGTAATGGGCTTATTAGATAAGTTAGGTTTTGAAAAGGGTAGAGTAAGTGTTGTAGAAAATGACTTAGATACTACTCATTTCCATCCAGGTGTTTCTTGTCTTATTAAGATGAACAACAAGGTGATTGGTATTTTAGGTAAGTTACATCCAAGTTTTGAATCTAAGTTCAAGTTAAAGGATACTTATTATTGTGAATTAATCTTAGATGAATTGATTAATTCTAAGCCAGCTAAGTCGCATGCTCCTTCAATCAGTAAATATCCATCTATCACAAGAGATATTTCTATTGTCCTAAAGGATGAGGTTAAGGCTGCTGATTTATTAAAACTTGTCAAGAAGGCTGGTGGCAGTCTAGTTAAGTCTGTAAGAGTATTTGATATCTATAAGGGCGAACATATTGAAGAAGGATCTAAGTCTGTATCATTGAAGATTGTTTATGAAGATCCAAACAAGACTTTAAAGACAAGTGATGTTGATGCACCTCATAATAAAATTCTTGAAGAATTAAATAAGCACTATAATGCAAATTTGAGATAATTGTTAAAAAGGATGAGCCTTAATGGTTCATCCTTTTCATAATAGCTTGTTTAGCTTTTTCAATGTCACTGAATTCAATAAATTCACCCTTGATTTCTTGCCAATCTTCACTGCCTTTGCCAAGTATCATGACAAGATCATTTTTATTGGCCATGTTGATAGCTTTGTTGATAGCCTCTTCTCGATCTATGACTGTTTCATAATTTGATTTATCTTGGATTAATTCACATAAGTCTTTAACGACATTATATGGATCTTCATAGCGGGGGTCTTCGTAGGTAAATATTACATGGTCATTATTATCAGCACATAATTTACCAACATATTTACGCTTAGAAGCATCTCTTTCACCTGCATTACCAGTCACAACTATCTTTTTGTTTACTTCTAGTTTATTAGTAAATTCAAATAATCTAGCTAGGCCATTTGGTGTATGAGCATAGTCTACAAGAACATAAAAGTCTTGTCCTAAATTAATTGAGTTCATTCTGCCTGAGATAGATAACTTATTAATGTTTCTTAATAGATGATATAAATCAAAGCCTAAATACATACCAATTAGTAGGGCACAAGACAAGTTTTCAATGTTGAATTGGCCTAATAATGGAGATTTAACTTTTACTTCTTCATCGTTGACAATATAAGTGATTAGAGTACAGTTTGGTTTAATCTCATAGTCTTTAATATATAGGTCATTATCTTTACTGTATCCGTAAGTTTTATATGTTGTGATATCTTTTACTACTTCATCAAAATGTTTATCATTCTTGTTTAAAACTGACATTTCAGATTGTTTAAATAACATCTTCTTGCAGCTGATGTAGTTTTCTAGGGTCTTATGCGTATTTAAGTGTTCCTTATCGATGTTTGTAAGGCCGCCAACTCTAAAGTGGAAGTTTTTGAGTCTGCCATAATAGAAGGCCTCAGAACTTGTTTCCATGGCTACATACTTACATCCAGCTTTAACAAATTCGTCAAGTATTCTATAGATTGATTCAATGCCTGGGGTAGTATTATCGGTTTCTCTATTGAATTTACTACAAGCATAACCATTAGTACCTATATAACCACAAATGTCGTCTCCCAATAGTTCTTGGATAATGGTTGTGGTTGATGTTTTACCATCAGTACCTGTAACCCCAATTAGAGTTAATTTATCTTGAGGATTGTCATAAAAGTCTCTATATAATGTTTCATAGATTTTGTTGACATCATCTACTTTTATATAAGGGACGCTAGTGTTTACATCCTTTGAGGTTACTAAGGCTTTGGCACCGTTTTTAACAGCTTCATCAATATAATCATGGCGATCGATAGTAGCTCCTTTGATACATAAGAAAAGATCACCTGGTTTTATTGTTTTGGTGTTGGTAGAAAGGCCTGTTATTTCAAAGTCTTCTCCGTTGTAATCTTTAAATAAATTTTTGATTTTCATCCTAGTATTATATAATGATTTTATGATTTACACGATAACAACAAATCCTTCTTTGGATTATTATTTGAAACTAAAGGACCTTAAAGTTGGTTCTTTAAACAGATCTTACGAAGAGACTTATGATGCAGCAGGAAAGGGTGTTAACGTTTCAAAGTTTTTAGATAAACTTAATATTAGATCAGTTGCCCTAGGTTTCTTGGGTGGTTTTAATAAGGAATTCTATATTTCTTTATTGTCTGATTATGTTAATATTCAACCTCAATTCACAAGAATTGAAGATAATACTCGTATCAATATTAAATTAATGGCCAAAGAGACTACTTCTTTAAATGCCTTAGGTCCAAAGATTACCGATGATGAATTTAATAAGTTTAAGGTCAGAATGAATCAAATTTATGATAATGACTTCGTGATTATGAGTGGTAATGTTCAAAAAGATCTAGCTGACAAGATGTGTGATGTGATTAGGGATTTGATTGATAATAATGTTAAGGTTATTTTGGATACAGATGATTATATTACTTCTAAGGTAAGTGCATATAAGCCATTCTTAGTTAAGATGGATAATAATGATATTGGTACTTCAAAGGAAGATATCGTTAAGACTGGTAGGGAATATATTGAAAAGGGTGCTCAATATTTCTTGTTCTCAAGTGCTCATACTAAGAGTTATTTGTTTGATTCTACAGGTTATTATGTATGCGATAATACCAAAGATTTACAAATTGGTTCTAATGATGGTATGATTGCAGGTATCCTATGGTCAAAACTAAAGGGTGCTAATCCGCTTGAATTCTTTGGTTATGGTAATGCTATTGCGGGTGGTGTTTCAATGTTAGATGAAGATGTTGATTTTGATCAGATAGAAAAAATCTATAAAGATTTAAAGATTGAAAGGATTGATTTCTAATGAAAAAAATATTAAGCATATTACTTGTTTGTCTTGTACTGTTTGGCTGTACCAAGAAGCAAGAGAAGCCAGATTTAAGCAAAGAATTTGTGATTGAAACTTATAAGGCTGATATGTCTGGTTATGAGAATTTAAAGTCATCTGGGCATATGTTTGTTGGTACTACTGTATCAGAACTTAAAAGAACTGTCGATGAGGGCGGCTATGGTGTCTTTGTCTTGAGTAGAACTGGTTGTCCTTCTTGTCAATTAGCTATGCAATATCTAAATGAGGTTGCTGAAGAGTTGGGAGTTTATATTTATTATATTGATGCTCAATCAGATGCTTATCCTATTTTGGGCACTGAGAATTATGATGTCTTATATGATGTATTATATGAGACTATTCCAGAGAATGAGAATGGTGAAAGAGATTTACAAACTCCAGAGGTAGTTACGATTGTTGATGGTAAGATTACAGGTTCTCAAATTGGTACTACTTGGGGTGGCAGCAATTATACCGATAAGGATGTTTCTAAGCTTGAGGATATCTATCGCAAGCTGTTAACACCATTTGTACAAGAAAGTCAAGACTAGTATTATACTTTGACTTGTATATAATTAAAAATGCCTGGTGAGCTGTTAAATTCCTACACTTTTAACTCGGACCTTAAGCGCGTTACTTGTTGGTGTTGAAAGCCTGCTTTAAGTGGGGATCCTGAAGGCAAGTATAGCTGGCCCACCTGACCATTCGTCAGGAAATTTACCTCATCAGGCCATAAAATTGTTAACTAAAAGGAGATTTAAATATATGTGGCAATCAATTGGTTATTTGGTTCTAGGCCTTGTGATTGGCGGTGTTGCTGGTTTCTTTATTACTAGACACTACTTTGAGAAACAAATCAAAGAAAATCCACCAATCAACGAAAAGATGATTCGTGCAATGTACTCTCAAATGGGTAGAAAACCTTCTGAGGCACAAATTCGTGCAATCATGAAATCTATGGGACAATAAGAAGCTTCGTTAAGAAGTTTTTTATTTTGGTTTTATAATTTTATTAGAGGGAGCGCCAGTTCGGTGCATATAACATAGTTAGGTGAAACTCCTAACCTGGTAATTCCTAGCAAGAAGCCAGTATCTAGCCTTGGACTTATAATCGTGAGGTTATAGGTTAAGCGTAGGCAAGAAAGACTTAGAACC
>JALFIR010000030.1:0-15594 GCA_022776215.1 Solobacterium sp.
TGAAAAGGGTAGAGTTGGTGAAGTATATAACTTAGGTGGGCATAATGAAAAGGCTAATATTGAAATCGTTAAGATTATCTTAGATAAACTAAATAAACCAGAAAGCTTAATCACTTATGTTGCCGATAGACATGGTCATGACCAAAGATATGCCATTGATCCTCAAAAGGCAATGGATGAATTAGGTTGGAGACCAACTACCATGTTTAAAGATGGTATTGTCTTAACTATTGATTGGTATATGTCAGATGAAGGAAGAAAATGGACTAAGGAGTGTACATCTGGTGAATACCTAAAGTGGATTGAAAAGAATTATACAGAAAGAAGCTAAATTATAGGCCTAAGGGCCTATTTTTTATATAATGTTTAAGTATGAAAGTATTATTTGTATATAACCCTTTTTCAGGGAAAACTCAAATTAAAAATCGTCTATACGATATTCTAAATGTTTTTGCCAACGCAAAATATGAACTAACCGTTGTCCCAACTACTAGAAGAGATGAGGCTAGTGAATATGTTAAAAATAAAGGCCATCTTTTTGATTTAGTAATCTGTTCAGGAGGAGATGGCACCCTTAATGAAGTAGTCAATGGTTTATTAAACAATCCTAATGAAATACCACCACTTGGTTATATTCCATCAGGCAGTACTAACGACTTCGCTCATTCACTAAAGATTCCTCGTGATATGGCCAAAGCTGCTGAACTTATTCCTTATGGCAATTATAAAGATGTGGACATGGGAAAATACAATGATAAATACTTTGTCTATGTTGCAGCCTTTGGAGCTTTTACAAGTGTTTCATATGCAACACCACAAGATATTAAAAATATCATTGGACATGCAGCCTATGTAATTGAAGGAATTAAGTCTTTATCATCTATTAAAGCCTATGCTGTTGAAGTAGATTGCCAACAACTTCATACTAAAGAAAACTTTATCTATGGTATGGTAACTAACACTTACTATGTTGGTGGTCTATATAAGATGGACAAGAAGTCTGTTAAATTAGATGATGGTTTATTTGAAGTCCTATTAATCAAAGAACCAAAAGATATTTTAGATTTAAATGATATTACTTCTTATTTATTAAAGAATACTGATGAATCAGATTTAATCTATTCATTTAAGACAAACCACATTACATTTAAAACTGAGGAAGCTATTCCTTGGACCTTAGATGGTGAATATGGAGATAGTCCAACTGATGTAACAATCGATAATATGCATAAAGCTATAAGGATGATTTGTAAGTAATGCTATTTAATTCTTTAAGCTATGCCATTTTTTTACCCTTGGTATTTATCATTTATTGGCTACTGCCAAACAAATACCGTTGGGTTTTATTATTGATTGCCTCATATTACTTCTATATGTCATGGAACGCCAAGTATGTGTTTCTAATATTTATCACTACTTTTACTTCCTATTTATGTGCAATCTTAATAGAAAAGAATAGAGAACATAAGAAACTAATATTAATCATTACCATTCTTGTTTGTTTAGGGATTCTTTTTGTGTTCAAATATTTCAACTTCTTCTTTGAATCGATTAACTACCTATTAGGCAATAAACTACACAGCATTTCATTAAATTTATTATTACCAGTTGGTATTTCCTTCTATACCTTCCAAACATTAAGTTATTGTATAGATGTCTATAGAGGTGATATCAAAGCTGAGAAGCATTTTGGCTACTACGCAACATTTGTATCCTTCTTTCCACAACTTGTTGCCGGTCCCATTGAAAGACCTGATAATCTATTACCGCAACTTAGAAAAGAAAAAGAATTTGACTACAACAAGGCTGTATATGGATTAAAGTTAATGACCGTTGGTTTCTTTAAGAAAATAGTTGTAGCCGATAATTTAGCTTACTATGTTGATATGGTTTATAACGATTTATCTTATTACCAAGGCTTTGCCCTAGTACTAGCAGCCTTCTTTTTCACAATTCAAATCTATTGTGACTTCTCAGGCTATTCTGATATCGCCAAAGGCTCTGCCAAACTATTAAATATCGATTTAATGGATAACTTCAAGACTCCATATTTCTCTACAACTATTAAAGAATTCTGGTCTAGATGGCACATATCTTTATCATCATGGTTTAAAGACTATGTCTATATTCCACTAGGTGGTAATCGTTGCAGTAAACTTAGACATTACTTTAATTTACTCGCAACATTTCTAGTAAGTGGCTTGTGGCATGGTGCTAATATTACCTTTGTGATTTGGGGTGGTATTCATGGTTTATTACAAATTCTTGAAGATATTTTCAACATTAAAAAGAATACTAAAACCTATTCATTCTCATGGTTTATTAAAGTCTCTCTAATCTTTATCTTAATGTCAATAACTTGGGTCTTCTTTAGAGCTTCTAATCTACATGATGCCCTATATATCTTTAGGCATATGTTTGATGGTATCACAAACCTAAGATCATATATTGTCTCTGGTTTATATAGTTTTGGAGTAAAAGCTCCATATCTATTGACGATGTTTGCTATCTATTTAATACCATTATTTATCATTGACTATATTAATGTTAAACATGATGCTCTAACTATCTTAAACAATAAGCCGATGTTTGTAAGATACTTAGCTTATTTCATCTTATTGTTGATGATTCTATTACTACATTATGTAGGTGAAGTTAACTTTATTTATTTCCAATTCTAATTATGAAAAGATTTATTAAAAAAACATTATTCTTTATTTTGATTCTATCGCTAATATCTATATCAGTATCGATATCTATTGATCCTTTTAATGTGTTTCATCCTCTAGATATTAAAGACAATGGTGTGGAACCAAATAAGAACTTTATAAAGATGACATATATTTTAGATAATCCTGATAAGTTTGATACTTTTATCTTTGGCTCAAGTAGAGTTGGTAATATCCACGCCAATAATCTTTGGGGAGAAAAGGCTTATAATATGACCTATTCTGAAGGACTTCCTGTTGAAGCTTTAAATAATGTTAGAACACTAATTACTAATAACATAGATGTTAAAGCTATTTACCTAGGTGTTGATAATTTGTCATATACTATTGATCCATTAAGTCACAATAGTTCATCTAACGCATCATATGAACTATCAAAGACTAATCCTATTAAGTTCTATTCATATTATCTAGATCCAGCTATGGCTTTTAAATCATTAACTACTGTTATTTATAAACATAAAGTCGATGATTCTTATGCCTATCGTTTCTATGAATTTGGCTGGAACTCAGACTATGGGGCTACTAGTAATTATGACTTTGAACATCCTGAGCCAAGTATAGGAAAAAGCTATCGTCTTAAGGAAACGATAGCTGAAATTAAGGAATTGAAGGAACTTTGTGATGCGAACAATATTAAATTAGTTGTGTTCACAAATCCTATGTATTATGTAACTTATGAAGTTGCACTAGAACAAGATTATTTAAAATTCTTAAAAGAATTAGCTAACATAACTGAATTCTGTAACTTCTCAGGTTATAACGATATTACTACAAATTCTGCTTATTGGATTGATAATTCACATTACAATGCTGAAGTTAGTGATATGGTTCTTGAATGTATTGCCTTCCATGCCTATTATGGAAACCTATATGAACAAGGCTTTGGCTATTGGTTGAATAAAGACAATATTGATGACTTTATTACTTCTCAATCAAAGCACTAATATCTAAGTGACAGATATTTCTTTTGCCACTACATACAGTATCAAGTGTTAACATGTTACCCAAATCATCGAAACGAGGATGAAGGTCGCATCTTCTATCATCTTGATACTTTTTATATGAATAGAACTTTCCAAGAATCTTAACTGTATTCTTCTTTAAATCAATCAACATCAATTTAGACTTACAAGTATAGTCAGGATAAGCATCAGTCACGATATAACGCTTGTTTAAAACAGTAGGATGACCATCATCTACTAATAATTCATGTTTAAAGTGTTTTTGATTTCCATCTAAATCAACAAAGAAATAGCCATCTTGATTATTGTTCCCTCTTAAATAACCAAATAATGTTTCATTATCATACCAACACATATGTGAAACCATTTTATTATCAGCTAATACTCTTAATTCTTTAGTCTTAAGATCAACACATAGTAATCTTGTATATTTAACATCATTCTTAAACCAACGATGTAAGAATATAGCCTTAGTATTATCTGGTGATAGGTCGATGTGATTAACCTTATGAACGGCATCAATCATCGTATCACTTGTCTTAAAGTCTTTAATATCTTTTAGTGATAGCCATAATGAATAAGTATTGTTTTTAATATCCACATAATAAATGCCATCATTTGATTCATCTTCTAACTTATTGTAAGGAAGATTAAAATAACCATAGTCTTTTCTTAATTTGGCAAGTCTAGAAAAGTTTAAGCTCAAAGAAAAACTTCCATCATTGCTTACAGAATAGATAGGATAATCAATTATCTTAACTTCTTTAGTTTCTAGATTAATAAGTTTACTGATATATTTACTACCATCAAAATCATTATGAATAATATGCTTATCACTGGTCCAAGTAGCCATAGAACCTTGTTGGAAGTTCCATGCTTTTGATGAAGATATCTTTTCATCATCAACTAAAATATCAATTTCTTGTTTATAGTTAAAATTATCTTCATTTAAACGATGAGATAAGATCTTACCGTTATAAACACATGGTCTTACATAATAACCAAAGAAATGCACCTTATCATCATTAAATGCTAAGTCACCCTTAACATCCTTATCTAGATACATCTTCTCATCATTACGAGTCTTATAATATTTGGCATGGAAATGATAAATAGAATATAGTTTAGTATCAAGGATTCTATTTTTTAGTTTAGTCTTAAGAGAACCATTTACTCTATCATTTACTAACTTATTGTAAGTTTTTAATGATGTATCACTACTTAATAAAGCTTCCTTTTGTTTTCTCATTTTATGAGATTCTTCTTGATATAAATCATTATATTTTAAGATTAAATCCTTATGCTTAATTAACTTTTCTAAGAAACTATATAATAGCTCATACTTTGAGAACTTAACATCTTTATCACCACCGATATTATCAATCTTATAGTAAATAGAATAGAAAGATTCAAACATACGATAATAAAAGATATCACAAGGGTTAGATACTTGATCCATGATTGAATTAAATACCTTAACCCAACTATCAATAATTGTAGGCTTTAAGTCTGTTCTTGTATTGCCACTTCTATTAATCAAATAATAGCTTAAGGCTTTTTCACAATATGTAACACTCTTAACATTATTTAAAGTATAGAAATACAAAAGGTTGTCAGTATAACTAACTTTAATTGGGAATATAATGTCCTTTACAATTGATCTTTTATATAACTTAGCATGTGGTGATGGTTCTAGGAAGAATAACATATCAAAATCTTTGTTTCCCCTTGTATATTTCTTACCATCAACAAGCTTGCCAAATTCAGCATTATAAGAAGCATCATATGTTTCTTCATCACTATCTTCATACACTAAGTTCTTAGCACCAACTACAAGATCAACATCATCTTTCTTTTGATAGCTAATTAAAGTACTTAGGGCATCATCAGCTAAGTAGTCATCTGGGTCACATACTAAAACATAGTCTGCATCGCTTTTGTTAAAGGCCAATTGTAAAACACTACCATAACCACCGTTTTCCTTCACAATACTCTTGATGATACTTGGATATTTCTTAACATATTCATCGATGATTGCTTGTTCATTAAATGGTGAGCCATCATTAACTACTAAAATATCGTAGTTACTATAGTCTTGTTTAACAAGTGAATCCAAACACTTGCCAATATATTTTTCAACATTATATACAGGGACAATAATACTTATCTTATTTTCCATTTTTCAACCTCTTTAGCGCATAATATAGCTTACATTTAATACGTGACAAATAAACATCATCACCCTTTTCTTCATTAACATGATAGATATCTTTACTATTTTTAAAGTACTTATCTTCTACATCAAAGATATCATCAATAAATTGATATACAAATTTCTTATCTTGTAACTTCATTGATTTCCTTAATGATTGAATGAAGTTTCTTTTAATCAAATAGGCAAATTCATCTACATATTCATCATAACAATTTTCACTAATATAATAGTCCATAACCTCTTTAGCCATATCGATGATGTGATATAGTTTCTTATCAACTTGAGCCGTGATGTTATTGGGTCTATCGATTAGATAGTTATATAAAGGTTTATCAACATAAGAAATGCTATTAGCCTTTAATAATAACTTAGGAGTTGTTCCCATGTCTTGATGACGATATCCATATGGATAAAGTATCTTATTATCTTTAAATAAAGAAGTCTTATAAGCCTTATTCCAAGCAGCATTTGGTGTATAAGCTAATAATTCTTTTTTATCTTTTAAGTTATAGATACCATTTTCAAATCTCAAACCAACAAGTTCCTTCTTACCATTAGCTAGATAATATTGGTTATAAGAGAAGACCATCATATCACTCTTATCTTTATCTAGTGTGTTAATGATTGTTTCTACATAACTGTTTTCTACAAAGTCATCACCATCGATAAAAGAAATATATTCACTTTCACATCTTTCGATTCCATAGTTTCTCGCATCACTCAACCCACCATTAGGCTTGTCTAATAATTTAAACTTTTTATTATCTATATAGCTTAAAATGATGTCTCTACTTTTATCGGTAGAACCATCATTGACACAAAACACTTGATAATCACCACATGTTTGGTTAACTAAAGAATCTAAACATTTCTTTAGATAGTTTTCAACATTATATATAGCTACTACAACTGTTAATTTATACATACTTAATAATTATACTATTGAATAGGCTTTCTATTGGCGTACTCTAGTAAACTTAATGATAAATAAAGGGCAGAGTTGTAGTTTATTGCCGGTTCCACATTAGAATAGCTATCACTATTGTCTACAAATCTAGTTCCTATTGGTGAATTATCATCAAAGTATTTTCCTATTTCGCCATCACTTAGTAATTGGTCTACACCATTACACATAGCGCCCTTAATCATATTTTGACCCTTGGCATATGCTAAACGAGAATGAATAGTTTGAGGATATTTATATCCATAACCCCAAATAAATGACATGTCTAATACATTTAAGCCAAGGATATAATCAATCATTTCACTTGCCTTTACCACATATCTTTCGTCTTTATAGTATCTTGATGCCAATAATAACTTGTTAATAGCTTCGCATACATGTTGATTAGATCCCCAATAATAATTTTCATAAGGATAATTAAACATGCTGTCAGAAACACCTTTACAAAGTTCATTGCATTCTGCTTCTAATTCAGTCATAATCTCGTTGTAAAACTTGCTATTATACTCAAGGCTATCTAATAAAACAGCATAAGCATAAGTTCTACAATTAGCAACAAAATCGCCCTTATCTACGCCACTATTCAAAAGTTCTATGCATAGATCTTTATACTTATCATCCTTAGTTAACTTATAGGCAACACTATACGCAAATAGTCTTTCATCAGTTTCGTCATTCACATAATATGTGCCGACATCAAATTCATCCGGATTCATCTCGTTAGACGCATTTGGATTATTAATTAAGTACTCGATTGCCTTGTTATGTGCGTTTAAGCATCTCTCAGCTAGTTCGCCATCACTATCTTTAAACACTTCATAAGCAAGTCCAGTAATACCTGCAAAAGATGCGGTTACTGAAGTCCATGGAGTTAATAAGTATGTTTTTTGATTATCTTTTTCAGGTGAAATAAAACCAGCAAATCTCTTGCTTACCACTTTATTGTAGACAGCCCCATAATCAGTTTGAAGTTTTAAAACATAATCTAATCCATACTTGACTTCATCAACAAGCTTTTCATTTTTGTTGTCGCCGTATAAATATGAAAACAATAAATCAGCAATTACTTTGTTTTCTACAATGCCATATTTACCATAATCACCAGCATCGTGCCAACCACCTGTTGTATCAACATAATCCTCTTTAGTATAACTAAATATCATACTAGGTGCTGTATGACAGGCGGAATGACCTAAAATCCCTTCGGTATCACATCCACATCTTTGAACATAAATTGCTTCTAAAGCACTATTTATTAACTCATTATAACTATTAGAGATATTAAATACTTTTGAATAAAAACCAAATTCAGTCTTTATATAATATTCCCCTTCAGCAATTAAATCAGCAAAGTAGCCTTTATATAGCCATTGGTTTGTGTCCTTATCAAATATCTTCTCAGATGCATTCCCAACATATACTAAAGAATCATCTGAAGCACTATAAATACTATAATAATTTCCTGGATTATTATTAAAAACAACTTCCTTATTTAATTTATCCAAATATGTAATCTGGTTAATTAAAGCACCATAGGTTTTATGATCAGATGAAATACTAAAGTCATTAATTTCAGTATCACCTTCAAAATTTAAACTAACAAGAACCTCATAATCAGTATCTAATATTTGGTAGTCAATAGAAACCTCACCTTTTTCAAAATCAGTATCTAAATAAGTACCTCCACTAGAAGCAATCTTAATGTGTCCTTTGTTAGAACTAATAAAACTAACAATATATTTACCATATTTCATCATAAAACGTTCACTATTTAAAGTAACGTTTCCACTATTAACAGTTATAACCTTTTTATTTAAATCTGATGTAAAAGTACCATCACCTTCTAAAGTCCAAGCTTCATTGTTCTTAAACGTCTCCTTAAAAGGTTTATAAGTCTCAGCTGCAAGATTATCATAATTATTGGTTTTTATAATCTGTACTGGTTCTTCAATTTCATCATCGTTATTATCTTCTTTTTCATTTACACTACAAGAACATAATAGAACAATCATTAAAAGTAAAAGCATCTTCTTCATTTACTTCATCTCCTTTTTAGAAAACTCGTTGAAAAATCAACGAGTTTATTTATTATTTAGTTTTTACTCAGCAGGTGGTTCTGGACTAGGTTCCGGATTAGGCTCAGGATTTGGGGTAGGTGTTGGTTCAATATAGCTATAATAATAAATAGTTATAATTGACCCCTTATCCACCATCGTACCAACAGAAACATTGATACTAGCTACCTTACCATTGTTTTCAGCTGTAGCACCACCATCATTTCCGATTGGATTAGCACTATAACCTAATCCAGCAGCACTTAAAGCGTTTTGATAATCAGCTAAACTCATGCCATTATAGTCAGGAACTGCAACTTGAGGCGTTTTAGCTTTGTAATAAGTTACAGTAATAACTGTTCCAGCAGAAACAACCGTATCTGGCGCTGGATTTGTGTTTGTGACAAGTCCATTATTCTCAGCAACATCAGTTGTTGTTTCAACTAAATTGTATTTCAAACCAAAGTTATCCAATATTGCCTTGTAATCACTAATTGACTTACCAGCATACGCAGGAACCTTAATTTGTTTAGTCCATTTATAGATAATAAGAGTTTGATCTTTTTTAATCTTATCACCATTCTTAGGACTGGTAGTGATTTCACCTTCTTTGTGTTCATTATTGACATCAAACTTAGATTCAACACTATAGTTGATACCCTTTGACTTAGCGAATGCAATACAGCTTGCCTCATCGTTACAGTTCTCAACAGTATATTCTGGTACATAATTTGGATCTCCATTACCCATTACTGTAATTGAACCCGTTGGATATTCTTCTACTAGAGCACCTTGACGTGGATATTGATCAATAATTTGTCCATCTAAACTTTCCTTATAGTCAGGACTATCTGGTTCGATATATTTAATATTTAAAGTAATACCAACCGCTTGTGCTAGACTCATCGCTGTAGCTAAATCCTTACCTACAAACAATGGATAACAATCAGGCATCTTTTCATGAACTTGTTCTTCATTAAAGTATTCAGAATAATATTGAGGTCTTTCGTATGGATACTCAACAAAGAATTTCATATAACTATCTTGTTTAATACCACCAACAGTATAATTATTCATTACATCATTGATACGATCTTTGCATTCCTGAATAGATCCATTATATAAACGATAAATCCATTGAGGAAGTCTCATAATGTAGCTGTAATACCAAGATGAATAACCTGTAACACGCATATTTTGCATCTCAATCATATTAAATGTTGGAATACCAATTGTGTTCTTATGATTGATGATATAACTGAAGATACCAGTTAATTGGTTCAAACTTAAATTAGTTGTAAAGTTCTTACCAGCGGCTTCCATAACCTTTAAAGCCTTATTAACATCATTCATGCCTAATAATTTTTCAGCAATACGAGCAATTACTTCTTGTTGGTGCTTCTGGCGATCGAAATCACCATTAGGCATAGCGTGTCTTTCTCTTGCAAAAGCTAGAGCCATCTCGCCATCACAAACAACCTCTTCACCAGCTGGAACTAAGACTGTAAATTCACCTCTAATACCAGAAGCTGTTTGACCTACAAATTCAACCGGATTATTAACTACGATACCGCCTAGTGCATCAACTATTTCAACCACACCTAAGAAATTAACTTCCATGTAGTAATCAATATCGATATCTAACAATTCACCTACTGTATCCATTAAACATTGTCTACTATAAGCTCTTGCTGCATTAATCTTTTGTCTTTCACTATTTGGAGCGCAAGCTAACTTTGTATAAGTATCTCTCGCAATTGAAGTTAAAGATACGGTAAATGTTTGCGGATTAACAGTTGCTACAATAATAGAGTCAGCAAGGCCAACTGTCATAGCCTCATCTTCTGGCGCAAAACCAATCAATAGAATGTTAAATGGTTCTGTATATAAATCCTTGTTAGCATTCTTGTTTTCACCAGTTTTTACTTTATCTTCAAACTTATGGAAATCATAAACATGATCTAGATATTGAGCATAGTCAACTTCCTCATCAGCCAACCATCTTTGTCTGTATGAAGAAGGGAAAACCGCAACATCAATTTCATCAGTACCATTGCCAATTAAATTACCCAATAATTCTTCACTACTACTATATGTAGTAACAGTAGCTTTGATTCCTTCATCTTCCATTAACTTTTGAGCAGCAGTAGCCACACCGATACCATCATCAAAAACAACACCAACTTTTAAATTAGATGCAGACTTTAATGAATCTAAATCTTTATATTTAACTGTTCCATTCTCACTGTAATATACAAAAGAACCGCTAATTGTTTCATATTGGTCTGTACCTGTATTTTCAATCGCATTATCAACCGCCTTATTAACTTTAGAAACATAATAACTGCCTCCAAAGCCAACAACCATCATTAATACCGACAATACTACGATAATAATTCTGGATGCAACAGATTTAAAATTAACACCATATACAAGAAGAATATCGATAATAATCAATACGCAAACAATAACAACCAAAGCACAAATAATTATCTTTAATTCAAGATTGAAATAACCTCTTGCAAGAACAACAAATAAAATAACCGCAATATGAGCTAATATTGTAGTTACTAAAGATCCAATACTTAAAGCTGATAGCTTATTCTTCATTCTTCTAGCCATTAGTAGTCACCATACGCTTGAGCAATCTCAAAACGTCCATCTCTTTCAATAATTAGAAAATACTCTTTAGTAATAAAAGGAGTATATTCGCCATTTGTTACTTTAGTTACATCTTTGAAAGTATCTACGTTCTTGTATTCCCATTCACATGTAACTAAATAAGAATCATAGCTCTTGCCATCAAATTCATACTTACCATTACTATCAACAGTTGAAGTAATATTTTCAACCTCCAATAAGTTCTTAGCACCAAATTGATTAATATAGTAAGAAACATACTTATAGAAAGTATTACGAGCTTGAGTATAAATAGCAGTCTTTTGAGGTGAATAAACATAATACATACCGCCAACATCATAAGTGCCATCTTTATTAGACCATGTGTAGAAATCTGCAATATAGTTTTCTGCAACTAATCTAGCAATTTCTTGTTTATCCGTTCCATTATCGACAGCTTTAGTTAATTCTCTAAAAAGCTCTGTTTGATACTTAGTCGCATTGCTTCTTAAATGGTAATCCATAGAATCAATTGAATCTTTATAAGATTCTTTTGAAGTTCCTTGGGCATTGCCACTTATAGAATTAATAGACTTAAATGCTATAAAGCCACATATGCTAGCAATTATAACAAAGGGCAAAATCGCAAGAATTAAATTTCTCTTTCTTGTCTTAGGGTTCTTAAATAAATTTTTCATACCTTGATATTTTAACACTATCCTATAAATAATAACAACACTGTATTATCTGTATCAGTATTTGTAGTTGTAATTAAAGTCATAGTCACTATCCCACAATAATCCCCAAGAATACACAAACTTTTTAATCGAAGCCCTTGTCATATTCTTGTTGTAAACTACGATATCTATATCTCTACCATCATCAATTAATTCATCATTTACATAAATTCCGCTATCATTAATAACTATTTGATTACCATCGAAATCATAACTAATTTCCTCATATCCAGAATCCAAGATTTTATCTCCGTACATAATCGCATAATAATCTCTACCTTCTTTTAAATCAACAAGATTCATATCTTCAAAGGTGCTTATCAATCTAGGATTCAGTTCACTGCCATTGTATCTAAGAAACTTTAGATATGGATAATTAACGATTCTATATAGATACCTACTAGGATTATGTTCACCAAACAACAACAAATAATCCATATAATCTATGCTTTCTATATAAAGCTCATTCAATAGTTCATTGTCTTTATGATTAAATTCATAATCGTTTTCCTTTAAAAAATTTGCAATATAGTTAGTGATAATACTTGCACCAGAAGTTCTAGAATGCGCTCCATCATTGTGGATGGGGATACGATAGTCCAATTTTTCACTTAAATCAACAAAATCTATATAATCTATATTTTTTTCTTCACAATAGTTCCACACTTTATAACGATACTTTTGATTCAATTCATCAATAGAATCCATAGGCACAAAATACATTAATAATTGAATTCCATTTTCTTTGCATAAATTTACAATATTATTCAAAGATTCTAAATCTAATTCATCCAATTCAACATCATAACTTTTATCATCATTTAAGAAAGGGAACCACCAGTTATAAAATGGATAAGTTGTTTCCAAAGGCACATAACCAAAAGCTAAATCAATATTAGTTGGATCATCTTCAAATAAGAAATCAAAAGACTCTTTAGTTCTCCAATCATTATGATAATTTATAAAATCATTACGATAGGTTTTTGCCTTTTCCTCTGGAAGATAATTAATAGTATTAATCTTTTCCATTCCTCTCATTTGATACTCGGCAGTAACATAACAACTGTCAGCCTCACACCAACTTCTTAAAGGAGTAGCAGTATAAGTTTCTAACACCACTAGTTTTGGATTTTGTGTCTTTAATGCTTCCCTCAACATTTGATATGAAACTTCAAGCGGCTGACAAGCGCTACCAAGAACATAAGAATACAAACCTGTATCTTCATAAAAGAAATTAGGAGAAAAAGAATATTGTGCATGACTTGAACCAAGCACAATAACATCCATACTATCTTCAGGCAAATTATGATAAGAGTAATTATAATCGGCTTCAGGATTCTTAAATTTACTACTTAAAAAATTATAACCAAAATAGAAAGAACCGCAAATTACACATATACCCATGACTATTTTTAATAAGCTCCAAATCGTTTTTAATACTTTATTCATAACTAAAACCACCTATAAATAAAATCATTCGCATCAAAGCTGCCACCATACATTCCAAATACCAGGAACAACAAAATCATAGCTGCATATAATACAAATCTAATAATAAAGATATGTTTACCAAAGAAATCTCCTAAATCAAAGAAATAACGTAGGATATCTGTAATCACTACAGTAGATAAGACAATACATAACCAAATTACTTCATTATGAGTTAAACCAATTGTTTCAAAATCTAATAGTGATTTCACAAATATTCTCTGAATAGTCGCAATTGCATCACTAAAGTTATATTTAAAGAAAACCCATAAAGTAGTTACAACCACAAAGTTAATTAAAATCAACAATAAAGATACAAAGAAGTTTGGCTTCTTATTCTTAAACAACTTCGCAATTAAATCTTCAATAATTCTGATTACACCATGACCCATACCCCAAATTAAGAAGTTTAATGTAATACCATGCCATAAAGATGATACAAAGAAAACAATTAGAACATTCAAATACTTTCTTAAATCGCCTTTTCTTCCACCACCCAATGGGAAATAAATATAATCTCTTAACCAAGATGATAAAGAAATATGCCATCTATTCCAGAAGTCTTTAATACTAGTAGCTAAATAAGGCACATGGAAGTTTCTTTCTAACTTAAAGCCCAGCATTCTAGCTGTACCGATTGCGATATTAGAAATAGAATCAAAATCTAAATATATTTGAAATGAATATAAGACAACACCAAGTAATGTATTTAAACCGCTTAATTCAACATTTAAACTCTTAGTTACAACACTTCCAATAAAATCACAGAATACTAATTTCTCAAAAATACCACAAGCTACTAAAAAGAAACCTGTCGCAATATCTTGATAATCAAATTCATGTTTACTTCTTATTTCTTTTAAGAAAGCATCAGCTCTATTAATAGGACCTGCTGTAATACATGGAAAGAACATCACATAATCTAAATAATAAATAATATTCTTTTCTGCCTTAATCTTTCCTGAATAGATATCACACAAATAAGAAATAATCTTAAATGAATAGAAAGATAAACCAAGAGGAATAATGATGCTGTTATCTTTTAAATTAATTATTTTATATGTAAGTAAAGATAATCCATATATGAATGAAGAACAGATAATTAAATATCGATTTTTGTATTTATTATTTAATAGGCCCAACAAATATCCAACAATAGAGAAGCCCAACAGCCATAACAGATTATTTAAGCCAAAAGAATAAACAAAAATAAAGTTGGCTATTAATAAAACAATTGGTCTAAGAATAGACTTAAATGGTCTAGATAAACAAAACACCAAAAAACAAAATGCTACAAAACAAAAGCTTGTAGCATTTAACATGGGGAAGGATCGTATTGGTTCATAATAATAGTTCCCTATAAACATTATTTAATTTCCTTTACGATATATTGAGGTCTCTTTTTAGATTCCATATAAGTCTTACCCAAATATTCGCCCATGATACCAATTACCAACAATTGAATTCCACCAAGCAAACAAATAATCGCAATCATACTAGGATAACCGGCAACTGGATCACCAACAGTTAAAGCTTTAATTACGATATAAAGCATATAAATAAAACCAAAGAAAGATACAAACAAGCCAGAATATGTAGCTAAACGAAGTGGTGCAGTAGTAAAACCAACAATTCCATCAATCGCATAACTAAATAGCTTAAAGAAACTCCACTTCGTCTCTCCAGCTACTCTTTCAACATTTTCAAATTCGATATATTTGGTCTTAAAACCAACCCAAGAGAAAATACCCTTAGAAAAACGATTATATTCAGGTAAAGAAATAATCGCATCAACCATCTTACGATTCATCAAACGATAATCT
>JALFIR010000057.1:0-15356 GCA_022776215.1 Solobacterium sp.
AATTAAATATTCACATATTAGAAGAGCCGTGTGCTAGAAAATGGCAAGCACGGTTCCGTGAGGGGTAATCTCGACATTACCTAATCAAAATAAAAGTAAAGAAAGTAAAGAGAAAGGAGTGTCGAGTGCCTACTCGACTGAAAAGATGAATATTTTAGAAATAAAAGATTTACATGTTAGTGTAAAAGATAAGGAAATCTTAAAAGGAATAGATTTAGTAGTAAAAGAAGGAGAAATTCATGCCATCATGGGTCCAAATGGAAATGGTAAGTCAACACTTCTTCAAACTATTATGGGAAATCCTAATTATACAGTTACAGGTGGTTCTATCACTTTTAATGGCGAAGATGTTTTAAGCATGAGCGTTGATACTCGTAGTAAGAAGGGTTTATTCTTAGCTCTTCAATATCCTCAAGAGATTGCAGGTGTTACTAATTCTGATTTCTTAAGAGCTGCCATTAATGCTAGAAGTGAGACTCCTATTTCTTTATTTAAATTTATTAAAGAAATCGATAAGGGCATCAAAGAATTAAAGATGAAAGAGGACTTAGCGCATCGTTTTGTCAATGATGGTTTTTCAGGTGGTGAAAAGAAGCGTAATGAGATCTTACAGATGATGATGCTAAAACCTTCAATTGCGATGTTAGATGAAATTGACTCAGGCCTTGATGTTGATGCGATTAAACTGGTTAGTGATGCGATTTTAAAGTTAAAAGAAGAAACAAATCTTGGCTTAATGGTTGTATCTCACTATGAAAGATTCTTTACTTCAATCAAGCCAACACATGCTCATGTTATCGTAGATGGTAAGATTGTGATAGAAGGCGATAGTGAACTTGTTTATAAGATTGATAATGAAGGCTATGACTGGTTATATGATGAATTAAAGATTCAACCAGTTAAGGAAAATAAACCATTAGTATATTCTCTTGGTACTTGTGCAAGAAACAGAAAGGCAAATAATGGCTAAGTTATATACTAATGTTGAAGGTACTTTAGATATTGATCTTAAAGTTTCTGAAGTAATTACTATCGTTTTAAATAAGGACTTAGATATTAATTATCACTTTGAAGATGGTGATTATAAAGTCTTGGTTTTTAATAATGCAGACAAAGATATAACTTTAATTGAACAAGGTGAAGTAATTAATTCAAATGTTGAAATTAATTATTTAGATTTAAATAGATTCAATCTAAAACATCAAAATAAGATTGAAGTTAATGCTCATAGTGAATTAATTATTAATTCTACATATCTTGGTTGTAATGATAAGGACATTAAGTTTGACTTAATTAATAAGGAATGGGATTCTAAGGTTAATATTTCTAATAAGGTTGTTTGTCTAAATCAAGCAGACTTTAAAATGACTATTATTGGTAAGATTGTAAAGGGTGCTAAGAATTGTAAGTGCCATCAAAAGTCTAATTGTTTAACTTTTGAAGATCCTAAGAATTGCAAGGTTGAGCCAATCTTGTTGATTGATGAAAATGATGTAGAAGCTTCTCACTCATTATCATGTGGCACAATTGATGATGACGTCTTATTCTATATGAACTCTAGGGGCTTGGATAAGAAAGCTTCTTTAAGTTTATTACTTTTAAGTTATCTAATGCCTAGTGAGAATTTCTATGAAGGCTTTGAAAATGGGCTGGTCTTAAAAGAATTAGCTGAAAAGAAGGTTAGTGATTTATGCATGTAAGAGATGATTTTCCTGTTATAAAAAATAATCCTGAAATTATTTATTTTGATTCAGGGGCTACTACCTTAAAACCAAAGTGTGTTATTGATGCCGTTAATGAATTTTATATTACATCTACAAGTAATATTCATCGTGGTGATTATGATATTTCTTTTAATGTATCGAAGAAATATGATGGTGTTAGAGAAAAGTCAGCTAAGTTTTTAAACGCAAATAGAAAAGAAGAAATAGTCTTTACAAGTGGTTCCACTGCTTCGCTTAATATGGCAATAGAGGGTTTATCACATTTGTTTAATAAGGGTGATACGATTCTTACTACCTATTTAGAGCACGCTTCTAATATTCTTCCTATCTTTAGAGTTGCTAAGGAAAAGGAATTGAATGTTAAATATATTCCTTTAAATGAAGATGGAACATTTAACTTAGAAAACTATAAGAATTGTTTCGATACTAGCGTTAAGGCGGTATGTATTACCTATGTTTCAAATGTTTTAGGTTATATTAATCCGATTAAAGAAATTTGTGAGATAGCCCATGAAAATAATGCTTTGGTTCTAGTTGATGGTGCTCAAGCGGTACCTCATATTATAGTTGATGTGAAAGATATTGATTGTGATTTCTTATCATTCTCAGCCCATAAGATGTTAGGTCCAAGTGGTGTTGGTATATTATACGGTAAGTATGACTTACTTAAACAAATGAATCCTATGTTTTTAGGAGGAGGCGCCAATGCTAGATTTGATAAAGATGGCAATGTCATTTTAAAGGAAGTGCCTGAAGTATTTGAAGCTGGTACCCCTAATATTGAAGGAGTCTTAGGCCTTGGTAGTGCCATTGATTATCTTGCAAGTATTGGTATGGTAAGGATCCAAGAATATGATAACTACTTAGTTAAGTATATGATGGATAAGCTATGTAAATTGGATAATGTGGTAGTTTATAATCCAAATGCTGAGGTTGCGATTGTTTCGTTTAATGTCAAAGGTATCTTTGCCCAAGATGTTGGTTCTTATTTAAATAAATATGGCATTTGTGTAAGAACAGGTAATCATTGTGCTAAGATTTTACATAATATCACAGGAATTGATCAAAGTATCCGTGCTAGCATGTATCTTTATAACACAACTGATGAGATTGATAGATTTGTTGAATTGATTAAGGAATGTACACTAGAAAAGTGTGTGGGAGCATTGTTATGATGGATGAACAATTTAAAAGAGAAATATTATTAGATCACTATCAAAATCCTCATAATAAGGGTCTTGTAGATGATGAAAGATATCATATGATACATAATGCGAGTGATTCATGTATTGATGATATTAAGGTCCAAATGTTGATTGAAGATGGCATCATCAAGGATGTACGTTTTGATGGTGTTGGTTGTACGATTTGTTTTGCGTCAACTTCTATTATGTCTGATTTGATTAAAGGAAAGAGTAAAGAAGAAGCTAAGTCAATTATTAATGAATATAAGAAGATGCTAAATGAAGAATCTTATGATGAAAACGTACTAGAAGAGGCTAATGCCTTTGATACCCTATATAAACAAGCTAATCGTATTAAGTGTGGTACTATTGGCATTAAAGCGATGGAAGAGTTGATAGATAATTATGAGTAATCAAGATATTATTAAGAATCAAGAAGAGTATGCCTATGATTTTAAAGATGAGGATGTCTCTGTTTTTAAGACTACAAAGGGCTTAAATGAAGATGTTATTAGGGCTATTTCCAAGACTAAGGGTGAACCAGATTGGATGTTAGAGTATCGTCTAAAGGCTTACCATAAGTTTGTTGAGATGCCTCTTCCTAAGTTTGGACCCGATTTAAGTGACATCGACTTTAATGATTTCACTTACTATATCAAACCATCTGATAAGGTAGAAAAGGATTGGGATAAGGTTCCTAAGACTATTAAGAATACTTTTGAGAAACTAAAGATTCCTGAGGCTGAACAGAAGTTTTTGGCTGGTGTTTCAACTCAATATGAATCTGAGGTTGTTTATCATAATATGCTTAAGGAGGTAGAAGAAAAGGGTGTTATTTTCTATGATACCGATACTGCCTTAAAACTATATCCTGATTTAGTAAAGGAATATTTTGGTACTGTTGTATCATATGCTGATAATAAGTTTGCAGCACTAAATGCGGCTGTATGGTCAGGTGGTTCATTTATCTACGTACCAAAGGGTGTGAGGCTAGATAAGCCACTACAATCTTATTTTAGAATTAATTCTGAATTGATGGGTCAATTTGAAAGAACCCTTATTATTTGTGATGAGGGGAGTGACCTACATTATGTAGAAGGTTGTACAGCTCCTAAATATTCTAAAGATTCTTTACATGCAGCTACAGTTGAAATTATTGTTAAAAAGGATGCTAAGTGTCGTTATTCTACTGTACAAAACTGGTCTGATAATATCTTGAACCTAGTTACTAAGAGAACTTTGGTAGAAGAAAACGGTATTATGGAATGGATTGATGGCAATATTGGCTCTCATTTAAATATGAAGTATCCATGTTGTGTCTTAAAGGGAAGAGGCGCTAAGGGTATTTGTGTTTCTATTGCGGTTGCTTCTCATAAACAGTTCCAGGATGCTGGTGCTAAGATGATTCATCTAGCCCCTGATACTTCTAGTACTATTATTTCTAAGTCTTTATGTAGAGTAGGTGGTAAGGTTAATTATCGTGGTAAGGTCTTGATTGGTGAAAAGGCTACTAATTCTAAGGCAAAGGTTGAATGTGATACCTTAATTTTGGACGATATATCTAGCTCTGATACAATTCCTACAAATATTGTGAAGAATAATTCAAGCACCATTGAACATGAGGCTACTGTATCTAAGATTAGTGAGGAACAACTTTTCTATCTAATGTCTCGTGGTCTTTCTTTAGAAGATGCGACTCAAATGATTATCTTAGGATTTATTGAACCGTTTACTAAGGAATTACCTATGGAATATGCAGTTGAGTTGAATCAATTGTTGAAGATTAATATGAAGGGTTCTATTGGTTAGTTAGAATAAATTAATTTATCGGTTGGTTGTAATAGCTAGCCGATTTTTAATATAATTGCGTTAATTAGGGAGATTATTATATGTTTGATCGAAAACTTGCTAAGAAACAAGCGAAGGCTAAATTAAAGAAACATTATGTTATTTTTGTAGCTGCTTGTTTATTCGCATCTTTTATTGGTGCTAATTTTGCGAAGTCTACAGCGATTGTTAAGAATGAAAAAACTTCAATCAATGTCATCCGTAATGATAATGAAACAAATGTTTTATATGATTTGTTGATGGGCGATGTAGAAAAGAGCCAAGAGCTTGTTGATAATACAAAATTAGAAGATGTTTATGTTGGTAATCTAGAAATAGGACATACTAAAGGAGTGTTTGCCACTATTGCTTCTTCGATATCTACCGGATCTTTCTTGATTGTCATCTATAGAGCCATCAGTGGCTTTAGTCATGGTGGTGGTGTATGGGCTAAGATAGCAGTAGTATTTGCAGCATTATTCTTATCAACTGTCTTAGTGTTTGTGCGCAATGCATATCAAATAATTTATAGAAGAATCTTCTTAGAAGGCTATAAATATGATGAAGTAAAGGCTCCACGTTTCTTATTTATCTTTAGATGTCGTAAGGTATTGAATTCTATTTGGTGTGCCTTAAAAGTTGAAATCTTTTTATATTTATGGTGGTTTACAATCATTGGCGGCATTATTAAGTCTTGTTCCTATGCGATGGTTCCTTATATTGTGGCTGAAAATCCATCAATTAAGTCAAAGGATGCGATTAAATTATCAAGAAATATGATGAATGGTCATAAATGGGAATACGTCAAGTGTCATTTAACTTTTGTGGGTTGGTTCTTGCTAGATATCGTTACCTTAGGTTTATCTGGTATTTTCTTTTCCAACCCATACATAGAGAGTTTTAATGTAGAATATTATGCTTATGTAAGGACTTTGGCAATTGAAAATAAGATTGAGGGCTACGAATATTTAAATGATAAGTATTTATTTGAATTTGCATCTAAGAATGAATTATTAAAGGTCTATGGTGACTTATATAAGGATAAGACTATCGATGTAGCTTATCCTGAATATGGTAAGGTTGAAGGTTTCTTTGCGAAGAATTTTGGAGTAGTCCTTGATTATAATGAGAAGTCTAATCAATATAATGATGCCTTATTAGAGGAAGCACATTATGAACTTTATAAAGATATCTTTAATAATGAGGATTATCCAGATCGTTTATCTCCTCAAGATATAACGGAGAAATCAAGAAAAGATACTATTGTCTTAGCTAATAGACAATATAGCGTTTCAACATTACTTGTAATATTCTTTGCGCTTTCTTTTGTGGGTTGGCTTTGGGAAGTATCTTTACATCTATTAAATGATGGAACTTTCGTTAATAGAGGGGTTTTACATGGACCATGGCTTCCAGTATATGGGTCTGGTGTTGTCTTGATTCTTATTATCTTATATCGTTTTAGAAAGAATATGGTTTCTGAATTCTGTAGTGCTGTTGTGCTTTGTGGTTTTGTCGAATACTATACATCGCTATTCTTGGAATTAACTCATGATGGTATGCGTTGGTGGGATTATACAGGTTATTTCTTAAACCTAAATGGTAGAATTTGCGCTGAAGGCTTGTTGGTGTTTGGACTTGGTGGTTGTGCAGCTGTCTATTTCTTGGCTCCAATGATTGATAACTTGTTAAAGAAGGCTAAGCCTAAATTGTTGAAAATAATTTGTGTTATTTTAGTACTTTGTTTTATAGGTGATAATATCTATTCTCACTTTGTGCCAAATACAGGTGAGGGTATTACTAGTGATGTTGAACTAAATAGAAATGAGGAAGTATGTTAGCTTTAATTCTTTCGCCGTTTTATGTAGCGATAATTTATTGGGTATGTAGAAGATGGTATAAGTTTATAAGTGCCTTAAATATTAAAAATAAAAGATTGGACTTTTGGCTTAAACATTTCTCGTGGTCAATGTTTCTTTTAACTATCTTTATCGGTTTAGCTTTTATCTTACCTGAAGATAATTTCTTAAGAAGACCCTTATTTAAAATAGGTGCTTATTGGCTGGGTATTAGTTTATATTTAATCCTATATGTTGCCCTAATTGATTTATTAAGATGGATTTATTCTAAGGTTTTTAAGGATAAGTATAATGATTTTTATGCTCGTACAATCTGTGCCTTATTAATCATTGTTTTAACAGGGGTTACTTCAATCTATGGCATCATCAATGCTAAGATTGTTAGAACTACTGAGTATGAGATTACTATTAATAAGGATGGCGGTAATTTTAAAGAGATGACTATCGCGATGTTTGGCGATCCTCAATTTGGCTACAATATCGGTGAATATCATCTTAAACAAGCGGTTGATATCATCAATAAAAATGATGTTGACATTGTCTGTGTTGTTGGTGATATCTTTGATAATCAATATAGCGCTATTAAAAATCCTGATAAGCTAATTGATTTGTTCAATCAAATAAAATCTAAATATGGTATGTATGCTGTGCTTGGTAATCACGATGTTGAAGAACCAATTCTTTGTGGTTTTACTTTTAATGATGATGATATCAAAAACAAATTAGCTTCTAAGGAAATGCTAGATTTTATTAGAAAATCGGGTATGGTTCTTCTATATGATGAGAATGTAATCATTAATAATTCGGTTAACTTATATGGTAGAGCCGACCAAGAAAGACCAAATCTTGGTAATATCACTAGAAAAGAAAGTGGCGATTTATTTAAGGAAGTAGATGTAAGTAAACCAATAATGGTCTTAGATCATGAGCCAAGAGAATATGATGAATTAGAGAAGGCTGGTGTTGACCTTATGATGGCAGGACACACCCATGATGGACAATTATTGCCAACTAAGATTGCGACTGATATTATATGGGAGAATCCTTATGGTCTATGGGTTAAGAATGCCTTCCATGCGATTACCACATCAGGCTTAGGTTTATTTGGTCCTAATATGCGTGTGGGTACGATTGCTGAAGTTTGTATTATTCATGTTAAATTTAGATAGATTGTAATACCTATCTTTTTTATATAATTGAGATATGTATGTTGTATCAGTCTATGTGACCAATGATGCCTTGGCAGTAAATAAAACTTTTTCTTATAAATCGGATGATTATATTGAAAACTTTAAGAGAGTTAAAGTTATTTTTAATCATACAAAAACTAATGGTATCGTGGTTGCTTGTGTTGAAACTGATATCGAAGAGTTTGAAAAAACAAATGGATTTAAGTTATCTAGTATTCTTGAGGTATTAGATCCTTTTCCTATCATTGATGAAAGACAATTTGAACTAGCAAAGTGGTTGTCAAGAACTACCATTTCACCTTTTATTAATTGTTTAAACACAATGTTACCTAAGCTACTTCAAACCACTAAGTCTTTTAAGGAGCCCCCTAAAGATGAGTTAGTTTATAAAAATGAAGGTGATTTTGATTTGACTTCTAAACAAGAAGAAATCTATTCATTGATTTATGATGGCATGAAGGCATCTGATGCCCGTAAATTATCTAGATTGATTTTTAATAAACTAAAGGAAAAGGGTTGTATCTATACAACATTTGTTGAAAAGGAAACACTAAAGTCAAATTTAATAATCAATGATAACTTTAAAGAGTTAACTAGTGATCAACAAAATGTATATGATGAATTTCTAAATTCAGATAAAAGAATCTTTGAATTATTTGGGGTGACTGGTTCTGGTAAGACAGAAGTTTATTTACATTTAGCTAGACATTATCTATCTATGGGTAAACAGGTTTTGATTATGGTACCTGAAATATCTTTAACACCTCAAATGATAAATAGAGTTAAAGAAAGATTTAATGATGTTATCTTTTATCATTCGGCTTTAAGTGATAATGAAAGATACGCTCAATACAAGAAGGTAAAAGAGAATAAAGTTAGTATTGTGGTTGGTACTCGATCTTCCATCTTTTTACCATTCAATGATTTGGGTTTGATTATTGTGGATGAGGAACATGATACTTCTTATAAACAAGATAGTACACCATGTTATTACGCGAAAAACGTGGTGATTAAAAGATGTATTGACTTTAATGCCAAGGCGATATTTGCCAGTGCTACACCATCTTTGGATTCATACACAAGGGCTTTAAAGGGTGAATATGGTTTATTAAAACTTCCTAATAGAATTAATCATACTTTACCAGAGATTAAGTTGGTTGATTTAACATGTGAAATTAAACAGAATCATAACTATATAATTTCTAAGGAATTAAAGGAACAAATTGATTTTACTTTAAACAATAATAAACAAGTAATTATTCTTTTAAATAGAAGGGGTTATGCGCCTATTGTTAAGTGTGGTGATTGTGGTACTACTTTGATGTGTAAGGATTGTGATAATCCTCTTAATTATCATAAGGATATCGATGCCCTTAAGTGCCATACTTGTGGTAGGATTTATAAGAATGTAAGATATTGTCCTAAGTGTAATAGCGATAATTTGATTTATTATGGTTTTGGTACTTTGAAGGTTGAGGAAGAATTAAGGAAGCTTTTCCCTAATGCTAAAATAGATAGAATGGATAGGGATACTACCACAAGAAAAGATAGTCATGAAGAAATACTTAAGCGTTTTGGTAATAAAGAAATAGATATCTTGATTGGTACCCAAATGATTGCCAAGGGTTTGGATTTTCCTGATGTGACTTTAGTTGGAATCTTAAATGCGGATGCAGGATTGGCTCATCAAGACTACAATAGTGCTAAATTAACTTTTGATTTACTGATGCAAGCAAGTGGTAGAAGCGGTAGAGCCGATAATAAGGGTTTAGTTTTAATTCAAGCTTTTAATATAGAACACTATGTCTTGAAGGCGGTTCTTAAACAAGACTATGATTATTTCTATCGTATTGAAATGAATTATAGGCATAAGACCTTATATCCGCCGTATGCTCATTTGTTGACGATATTTGTATCTAGCGAGAAAAAAGAATTATTAGATTCAAGTGTTGATTATTTGACGAATCTTGTAGATAAGTTACCATATAAACATTATCGACCACTTGAATTAAATAGAATTAAGGGTAAGCATAGGACTAGGATTCTTATTAGTAATGATAAATTAAATCCCTTAATTAATGATGTTTGGGATATCATAGATAAGTATTTGAAAGAGAAAGGTAGGGCGTCAATTAAAGTTGATATAGACCCTTTATATTTAGAATAATGAATCAAAGAAAAGTAGCATTTGAGATTATATATAAGACGATTAGTGATAAAGCTTACACTAATCTTTTGATGCGTGAAAAGCTTAAGGAATTAGAGCCAATTCAAAGACCATTTGTGACCAATTTGGTTAATGGTGTTTTAAAGGAATATGATTATTTGGTTTATCAGTTTAGGGACTATTTAAAGAATTCTACTTCTTTAAGAAACAAGATTATTATTGCGATGGCTCTATATGAAAGATATTATCTTTCTAGTGATGCCTATTATGTTAATAATGAATATGTAGAATTGGCTAATAAGCATGATAAGCCTTTTGTGAATGCTATTTTAAGAAAAGAATATGAATTTAAAAAAGGACCTGAGCATATTAATGAGTCATTACCTGAATGGATTTATAAATTACTTAAGAGTCAGTATGATGATGAAAGCTTTACTAGGATATTAATGAATTATAAAAGAATTCCAACTGTTTTCTATCGTCTAAATCATAATAAATGTAAGTATACTGATTTAAAGGATATTAATATCATCAATGAAGATATCTTTACTTCTAATAAATCATTAGTTAATAGTGAAGAGTTTAAGAAGGGTTACTTCTATATCGAGGATATCAATTCATCTTCTTTAACTAAACATTTAGATTTAAAAGAAGATGATGTTTTATTAGATGTATGTTGTGCACCTGGCTCTAAGCTATTTAATTGTTTGGATGTTGTAAAACCAAACAACGCCTATAGTAACGAGCTACATGAGCATCGTTTAGAATTAATAAGAGAAAGAGCTAAGTTATTAGGCTTTGATGGAGTGCATTATCTTAACTATGATGGTAGAATTTTAAGTGATGTTTTGGATGAGAAATTCGATAAGATTTTATTAGATGTACCTTGTTCTGGTCTAGGAACACTAGGTAGAAAGCCTGATCTTAAGTATCATTTAAGTCCATCTTCTTTGGATGAACTTCAAATGATTCAAAAGGGTTTACTTAATAATACAAGTAAATTATTAAAAACAAATGGCGAAATACTATATAGTACATGTACCCTTAATAAGAAGGAGAACGGTAAGCAGGTTTTAGCTTTCTTAAAGGAACATGAGGAATTTAGTTTAAAAGAAGAAGATACAATCATTAATGATTTGGGTGATTGTTTCTATTATGCAGTATTAAAAAAGGAAGACAAATGAATTTAATTTACGATTTAGATTTAACAGATTTAGAAAATTATTTAGTTTCTATTGGTTTGAAGCCTTTTAGAGCTAAACAAATATTTAAGTGGCTATATGAGAAAAGAGTCACTTCTTTTGATTGCATGAGTGATATTTCTAAGGATTTGAAGGCTAAATTAAATGAAGACTTTATTTTTCATGAATTTAAGATTAGAAACAAACAAGAATCAAAGGATGGCACCGTTAAATTCTTATTTGAACTAGAAGATGGTGCTTTGATTGAATCGGTATTAATGGTTTTTGAATATGGATATTCAGCATGTTTATCTTCTCAAGTTGGTTGTAATATGGGGTGTTCTTTCTGTGCTTCTGGTCTTCTTAAGAAACAAAGAGATTTAAGTCCTGGGGAGATTGTTTTACAAGCTTTAGCTATTCAGAAATTTTTGGATGAAAAAGAAGCTAGATTAGACAATCTGGTAATCATGGGAACAGGCGAACCTTTTGATAATTATGATAATTTGTTGAAGGCCTTAGCTATCTTAAATAGTCCTTATGGCTTACAAATTGGTGCTCGTCATATTTCGGTATCAACTTGCGGTTTAGCGCCTAAGATTGAGAAGTTTGCGGATGAGAAGCTACAATACAATTTAGCTATTTCTTTACATGCGGCTAATGATGAATTAAGAAATAAATTGATGCCTATTAATAAAGCTTATAACTTAGAAAGATTAATGGATGCGATTAATTATTATGAATCTAAGTCGAATCGTAGAATTACTTTTGAATATCTTTTGATTGCAGGGGTTAATGATGGCGTTAATGATGCGGATGACTTGCAGAAATTATTAAAGGGTAGAAATGCTTATATTAATTTAATTCCTTATAATGAGGTTAAGGAAAATGAATATAAGAGTACTAGTCCTAAGGATACTTTGAGGTTTTATGACTTGTTAAAGAAAAGAGGATTAAGCGTTACTCTAAGACAAAAAAGAGGAACAGATATAGATGCAGCTTGTGGACAATTAAGGGCGAAGGAGATGTTAGGTGATTGATTATTATTGTTTAAGCGATGTTGGTTTACATCGTCTTACTAATCAAGACTCATATATGAGTGCTACTAATGATAGTGGCGATTTTCTTACGCTTGTTTGTGATGGCATTGGCGGTGGTAAAGCAGGTGATGTAGCTTCTAGTAAGACGGCAGAATATATTAAGGAACGTTTTACTAATACTTCTTTTACAAGTCTTTGTGATGCTAAAAGTAAGATGTCTAATTTAATTGAGGATTGTAATAAATATATTTATTCTTTATCAATTACTAATGAAAAATATCTTGGCATGGGTACTACTTTAACTGGTGTTTTGATCACCTCTTTTGGCTGTTTAACCTTAAATGTTGGTGATAGTAGAACCTATGGTGTTTTAGACAAGAAGTTGTTTAGATTAACTAATGATCATACCTATGTTAATGAGAAGCTAGAGAAGGGTGAAATCTCTTATAAGGAGAGTTTAACTCATCCTAAGCGTCATTATTTAACAAGGGCTATTGGTGTTTTTGATTATGTGAATAGTGATATTCATAAGATCAAGGATATGGACATGTTTATGTTGTGCTCTGATGGCTTATGTGGTTATGTTAGTGATAATGAGATTATCAATATTTTAGATAATTTAGAATATGATACTTTAAAGAAAAAAGCTGATGCGCTTTTGAAGCTGGCACTAAAAAAAGGAGGCTATGACAATGTTACGATTGTCATAGTTAAGAAATGAAGATAGCTAATAGATATGAGGTTATAAGAGAAATCGGCAAGGGTGGTATGGCTAATGTCTACCTAGCTTTTGATACGATTTTAAATCGTCAGGTTGCCATTAAGATTTTAAAGGGTGATATGGCAAATGATCCTGTTTCTTTGGAAAGATTTAAAAGAGAAGCCAATACTTCAACTAAACTATTCCATCCTAATGCGGTAGAAGTTTATGATGTTGGTGAACAAGGAAACATGCACTATATTGTCATGGAATATGTTAAGGGTCATACGCTTAAACAGTTAATTCAAAGAAGAGGTGCTTTGCCTCCAAAAGAAGCTGTTTGGATTATGAAACAATTAACTGGAGCTTTATTACAGGCTCATAAGAATGGGATAATCCATAGAGATATCAAGAGTCAAAATGTTTTGATTAAGGATGATGGTACTGTTAAGCTAGCTGATTTTGGTATTGCGGTATTAAATGATGCGATGCAGCTAACTTCTAAGGGTTCAATCTTGGGCTCGGTTCATTATTTAGCTCCTGAGCTTGCCAAGGGTGGTCAGGCAACTATGCAATCAGATATCTATTCTTTGGGTATTGTTTTTTATGAGCTTTTAACTGGTGATGTACCTTTTAAGGCTGATAGTCCTGTACAGGTGGCCTTAGAACATATTAATAAGGATGTACCAAGGGTTCGCAAGTTTAATCCTGATATTCCAGTGAGTGTTGAAAACATCGTAGTGAAAGCAACCGCTCGATCACTTGAGGAAAGATATGATAATGCAGCTATTATGCTTAAGGACTTAGAGAGATGTCTAAGTAAGGATGCGATGAATGATAAACCAATTGTGCTTGTAAAGAGCTCTATGGTTTCAATGAAGAGTAATGAGGTTAAGGACTTTAAGAAAAAGAAGAAGTCAAAGACTACAAGTAAGTTAAGTTCCGCTTTTATTATTGTCTTATCGATTCTTTCATTACTAGCGATACTTATTATTCTAATGTTGACAGGTGTTATAGGGCCTAAGAATAAACCAGTTACGGTTCCAAGTATTAAGGGTTTATCTTTAACGGTTGCTGAAGATGTCTTGAGTCCCTTGGGTTTGGGTATTGATAGTTCAAATATTAAGTGGGTGATGACCGATGATACAAAGGCTAATATCGTTATTGATTCTGATCCTAAGGAAGGTGACTTGGTGGAAAAGGGCACCAAGTTAGTTGTAACAGTATCTGAGGGTTGTTATGCCACTATTGGTAATTATGTAGGCCTTAAGGTTGAAGATGTCAAGGGTATCTTACAATCAAAGAATTTTACTGTGAAGACTATTGGTGTTGAGTCTGATAAGGAAGAGGGTACAATTTTAGAACAGAGTATGACTGCTGGTTCTAAATATAATCCTGATGTGGCTAATGAGATTACTTTGACTTATGCGACAAGTAGTACTTATATGATTCCTTTTGATATCTTGGGTAAAAATGTTGATGATGTTGTTAATATGTTTAAGGAGTTAAACTTTAATGTAAGCAAGGATGAGGTTGCTTATGAGAGTTTAACCGATAATCAAAAGAAATATGAAGCTAATACGGTTGTAGGATGTGATCCTAGTGCTGGTACTTTGTATTCACAAAATGGTGAATCTTGTATTCATTTAATGTATTATACGGAAAAGAAAGAAGGTTAATTTATGATACTTGCTCCCTCAATTTTATCTTTAGATTATGCTCAATTTTCTAAACAATTAGAGATAGTTAATGAAAAGTGTAAATGGATTCACTTTGATGTTATGGATGGTCACTTTGTCCCTAATATTAGTTTTGGTCCTGATATTTTTAAAGCATTTAGACATAATTCATCATTATTCATGGATGTGCATTTAATGGTAAGTGATCCCATCTTTATTGGCGATATGTTTGTGAAAGCTGGAGCTGATGGTATTACTTTCCATTTTGAAGCATGTGATGATATTTATGCTTGTATAGATACAATTGCTCATTTTAAGAATTTACATGTAAAGGTTGGTGTTTCTATTAAACCAGGTACTAGTGTTGAACAGATTATTCCTTTATTGAAGTATGTTGACTTAGTGCTTGTAATGAGTGTTGAACCAGGTTTTGGTGGTCAAAAGTTCATGGAAGATTCTTTGAGTAAGATTGAACAATTAGATAAGTATCGTAAGGAAAATGATTTGAGTTATTTGATTGAAGTGGATGGCGGCATCAACGACAAGAATATCTATAAAGTATCAAGTGTAGGTTGTGATGTAGCCGTTGCCGGGTCTAGCGTCTTTAAGGGTGATATTGAAGAGAATATTAGGAACTTAAGTATTTAGGTTCCTTTTTTAATTTTAAACATAAAAATTTGATAACTTAAATCAAGTACTTTTTGATAAAAAGTGAAAATTTTTTAATATCTTAATTTAGTCCACGGCAAAAAGAGGAGATATGGTCTCCTAAAACTATAATTATTGTTTATAATGTGATTAGGAATTA
>JALFIR010000002.1:0-16386 GCA_022776215.1 Solobacterium sp.
AATTCATCTGTTGGAATTGATTTAAACCTATCTAACTTTTTAGCTGATTCAAATGACAACATTATTGATTCACCTAAATTTTTAAAGAAATCTGAAGCTAAACTTAAAAAAGAACAAAAGAAGTTATCAAGAAAATATGAAGCTGCTAGAAAAGATAAAAGAAAATATTATGAATGTAAAAACTATCAAGACCAAAGACTTAAAGTAGCTAGGATTTATAAGCATGTTTCTAATCAAAGAAAAGATTTTTATACTGTTTTAGCGAATAATCTATTCAAAAACCACGACTATATTTTTGCTGAAGAGTTAAAAATTAAAAATATGATTAAGAATCATAATTTAGCTAAAGCTATAAGTGATAGTGGCTGGAGAAGTTTCTTAACTATCTTAGAGTGGACTGCTTTAAAAAGAAATAAAAGCTTAATTCTTATTGATCCTAAAAATACAACACAAATGTGTTCTGTATGTGGTGTTATATCTGATGAAAAAATCATCTTAGGAATAGAAGAATGGACTTGTCCAAATTGTGGCACACATCATATTAGAGATATTAATGCTGCTATAAATATTAAAAACAAGGGTTTATCCCTTGTCTAAGTAAAGTATTAATTCGTAGTATGGCAACTCACTACGATAACCGCCTATTAATTGGTAAACCTCTACTTATAAATAATATAAGCAAGTAAAACTGTATTTAGGTAAGTTGTAGTTCTCTTATAAAGAGCCTACAAGCTTGTGGTTTAAACCACGGGTAGTTGACTATTTCATACTTATTCATCTTTAGATTTCTATAAGAATATCGATATTTTCAAATATTATAATGAGTCAAGAATTAACTAGCTTTTTCTTGATATAATAGTTTAGAAAGAAGGTGTATTTATGGAAAAAGATTTTTCTAGCACAATGTTATTCAATTCAAATGATCTAAAAAGAGCAAATCTTAAGCAATTACTTCAATATGTATCTGCTTCTTTGACTGAAAGAGGTTATGATCCAGTTGACCAAATTGCTGGTTATTTGATTTCTAATGACCCTGCTTATATTTCTAGCCATAATAACGCCCGTAGTGTTATCCAACAAGTTGAAAGATATGTAATTATTGAAGAACTTGTTAGATATTATCTTGAAAGTAAATAGATATTAAGGCTTGGGTGTTATAAATATTGGTCTCTTTATAGAGACTTTTAGGATTGCCTTAGAAAAGGAGAAAAAATGGAAGATAACAAGATTTTAATTATTGATGATGAAGGTCGTGAGAGAGAATTTACTATTCTTTTCACTTTTAATTCAGATGATGAGGACCCAGAAATGGGTGACAACTATGCGGTTGTATATGAAGGTGATAATGATGAAGAATTGTTAGCCTTTAAATATGATGAAGATGGTAATATCGCTCCAGTTGAGGATGAAGCAGAACTTGAGATGATTCAAGAAGTTATCGATGGTTTTGATGGTATTGAAGATGAAAGCTTCTAAGAAAAAACAGACAACTTTTATAGTTGTCCTTTTATTGCTGATTATCGTAGGTATCGGTGGCTTATTTGCCTTAATTAATACCAGCATCAAGGGTTTTGATAATCCTCAAACTAAAACGATTACTATTGAAGATAACTGGTATGGTAAGCAAGTTCTACAATATTTAGATGAACAGGATGTTATTAAGAATGCCAATGTCGATTATCTATATGCCAAAATTAAGAAGATGGATTTGAATTTTAAGGCTGGTACTTATGAAGTCAATAATGGTCTTTCTTTTGAGGAAGTAGTTAAGTATTTATCTGATGGTACTAATGCGATTCAAGATACGGTAACTATTAAATTTATTGAAGGTTATAGAGCTAAAGATTATGCAGATTTAATTAGTAAGAGTACTAATTTAAATTATGAAGATATCATGGCAAAGTGGAATGATGAAACTTATGTTAGAAGTTTGATGAGTTCTTATCCTTTTTTAACTAATGATATGTTTAATAGCGATGTTAAATGTTTGTTGGAAGGATATTTATTCCCTAATACATATGAATTCTTTAGAGATAGTAGTATTGAAGATATTACTGAAAAACTATTGGATGCAACTTTAAAGATTTATAAAGAAAATGAAGAAGCATTTATAGCTTCTCAATATAGCGTTCATGAATTATTTACTTTAGCTTCAATTGTTCAAAGAGAAACAGGTAATACTAATGATATGCCGCTTGTTGCCAGTGTATTCTTTAATAGATTAGCTACTGGTATGCAACTTCAAAGTTCGGTTACTGTATGTTATGCCTTGGATATTGGTTTAAATGGTGATTGGACTAAGTGTGAGGTGATTCAGGATTCTAGTGATCCTTACAATACTTATCAAATTATGGGTTTTCCTCCTGGTGCTATTTGTAATCCTGGTAAGGATGCATTACTTGCAGTGTTAAATCCTGTTGATAGTGATTATTTCTTCTTTATTGGAGATGTGTGTGGTAATGGTGGCACTATTTTTGCCAAGACTTATGGTGAACAATTAGCTAATCAGAAGGAGTATTTATCATGTTACTAAATAAGCCAGTTATTATTGGTATTGCCGGTGGCAGTGCTAGTGGTAAGACAACGATTGCTCAAAAGATTATTGATACTTTTAAGGATACCAATTCGATTGGTATTATTAAGGAAGATGATTACTATAAGGATCAATCTAATTTGTCTTTCGAGGATAGAAAGAAGACTAACTATGATCATCCTTTGGCTTTTGATCATGAATTAATGCGTTTTCAGATTCAAGAATTGATTGCGGGTCGTATTGTAGAAAAGCCTACATATGATTATACAGTTCATAATCGTAGTGATAAGACAGAGATTGTAGAGCCAAAGGATGTTATTATCATTGAAGGCTTATTTGTCTTAGAAGAAAAGGAAATCAGAGATTTATTAGATATTAAGGTTTTTGTGGATACACCTAATGATATTCGTTTTATTAGAAGACTTGTTAGGGATATCAATGAAAGAGGAAGAGATATCAATAATATCATTGATCAATGGTGTGCTACTGTTAGGGTTATGCATGATGAATTTATTGAGCCTTCTAAGAAATATGCTGATGTTATTATTCCTGAGGGTGGCGGTAATTCGGTTGGTATTGACTTATTGATTACTAAGATAGATAGTATTTTAAATTAGACTTATGTTAAAATAGTTGTCGCGGAGGTAAATTATGGACGAGAAAATTTATGTCACAGAAGAAGGTTTACAAGATTTAAAAAATGAATTAGAAACATTAGTTCATGTTACTAGAAATGAAGTTATTGAAGAATTAAAGGCTGCTAGAGCTCAAGGTGACTTGTCAGAAAACGCTGATTATGATGCTGCTAGAGATCGTCAAGCTCAAGTTGAATCAAGAATTAAGGAACTTGAACATACAATTAGAAATGCTGAAGTTATCACTGAAGTTAAGTCTACAAAGTTTGTAAGACTTGGTAGTACTGTTGAAATTGAAGAATTAGATACTAAAGAGAAGCATATATATACAATTGTTGGTACAACTGAGGCTGATCCTTTAAATGGTAAGTTATCAAATGTAACTCCACTTGCTGAAGCTATCATTAACCAAAAAGTTGGTAGTACAGTTAAGGTTGATGCTAAGATTCCTTACGAAGTTAAGATTATTAAAGTTCAATAATTTATCAAAAAATCTTTTATAAAACAATTAAAGCCTGTAAAAAGGCTTTTTTAATGTAGGAATTTTAAGTTTTGTCGGCAATTATATAGTGATGATTAAAAAATATTTATTACTATGTATCTTTATTTTGATACTTATTTATTCCGTTTTTAGCAATTTCTTTGTTTCTAAAAGTATTGATGATAAGATAATTAAGGTTAAAGTAAATGATCAAGAGTACTCTGTTGATGTTGGTACTACTTATAAGGAATTAAAAGAAGAATATGATTTAGATGCTTCTAGTAATGTGGCTGATGAGGCTATCTTATATGAAAATCAAGAAGTAGATATTAATGATAATACTGGAAAGATTTCTATTAATAAGGCTACTTATGAGGAATTAATTACTTTACCAGGCATTGGGCCTAAGACTGCTGAAAGAATTATTGAATATCGTAATACCTATGGGTCTTTTTGGAGTTTAGAAGATATTAAGAAGGTAAAGGGAATAGGGGATAAGAAGTATGCAAAGCTTAAAGAATATATTACTATTTAGGCTTACAATTATTTTCTTTTTAAATATCTATTTTAAAAATATCTTTATTTTTCTTATCAGTATCCTTCTTTTATTTATCTTAGATAAGAAAGAGAGCTTGATCTTAATTGTACTTTTGGCTATTTCTCTTATTCATTTAAACCTGCCTACCATAGGTTATGTGAGTAGAGTAAAGGATGATATCGCTATTATCAATAATACTGAGTTTACTAATTTGGATTATTCAGTAGGTGATTTTGTGTTTAAGGATAATGTGTTTAAAAACACACCTTATAAAATGTCTTTGAATCATTTAAAAAGTTTTGATAATGATGTAAGCAATTTGTTTAAGAAGATCTTATTCAATGATTTTGTGAGTGATAATGATTTATTGTTTAATATCGGTTATGGTTTTGGCTTATATTTTTTATTAAGAAAAATCTTTGATAAGAATAAATATTTATCATTATTTTTATTGTTTATCTATTCGATATTCTTTGACTTTGAACTTAAATTATTATTCTTGATTATTGATTTTATACTATCTTTCTTTGAAGTAGACAATATAAATAATCTATCGATTAAGATAATTGTAATAACGTTAATAGATATTAATTTATTTCTTAATTATTCAATTTTGTTGACGCTTATATATTCTTTTATTTATAAGAGCAATTATTATAATAGTAAGTTTTTAATAGGCTTAGTTCAATCTTTTTTCTTCGGCCAAGTAAACATCTTGAGCTGTCTTGTTTATAATTGGTACTTAAATATTAGAATATTTATATTTATTATTTCTTTGTTGAGCTTTGTGTGTCCTTTATTATTGCCGATTTATTTATTAGTAATGAAAGTGTTATCTTGTATCATATATATCTTTTTAATCAGCATAAGAGGCAAAATATCGATTATTACCTTAATGATTCTTTTAATAGGTTATCTATTTGGTATAAAGAAAGATTATCAATTATATCTATTATTACTAATGTGTTTGTTGACATTAAATAATCCCATTAAACATGTTACTTTTATCGATGTAGGGCAAGGTGACGCAGCTTTAATATCAAATTTAAATTATAAGATTTTGATCGATACAGGTTCTGCATACAATTATCATAAATTAAAGAAAACTTTATATGAGGAAGGAGTGTATACCTTAGATTACTTATTAATATCACATAATGATGAAGATCACTGTGGTAATGTAGATAATTTATTGAATGATTTTAAGGTTAAAAATATCGTTTATGAAAAGGGTGATATTGCGTATAAAGATTTATATTTTAACTGTTTAGATGTAGGTATATTTGATAATGATAATGATAATTCTGTTGTTTATTATTTAGATATTAATGACTATTCTTTTCTTTTTACAGGTGATATTTCTAAAAATGTTGAAAGGTTGATTGTGAATAGGTATGCAATAGATAAGGTAAATTGTCTTAAGGTGTCTCATCACGGTAGTACAACTGGAACTTCAAGTTATTTTGTGGGTAAGATCCTACCTGATTATGCGATTATTTCAACCAATGGGAAATATAATCATCCTCACAAGGAAACGCTTGATACTTTAAATTCTTATCTAGTTGATACCTTAATTACTAAGGAACTAGGTAATATTAAGTTTAATTTTATAGGAAATTTGAAATGTTTAAGTTATAAAAATCAAATAATCGTTCTCAAATAATTGTTTTATATATATAATCTAGGTATGAAAGAGTTATATTTTAAGTTTTTAGGCCCTATTAGTTTGAAAAATTCTAATGGGGAGTATGAAGAAATCATAATGGAGAAACAGCCATTATTATTGTTGGCGTATTTATTGTTTAACCACAAAAATAAAGTTGCTAAAGAGACTTTATTTGAGGCTTTTTGGTCAAAAAGTACCAATCCTGAAAATGCGATTAAGTTTGGCATATTTAGATTAAGAAAGGCATTAGAGAAAATTCCTGAGTTGTCAGATAAAAACTTCATTATCAGTTCTAATGGTTATTATTACATCAACAAGGACTACAAAATATATCTAGATGTTGAAGATTTTAATAGTATTCTTACTAATGCAAAAGTGAATAATGATTTCAACTTATATAAAGAAGTAATCGAAACATATAACGGTGATTTTTTATATGGATTAGAGTTTGATTATATAAAGCCATATCGTACATATTATCTAGATCAATTCTGTGATGTAGCTGAGTTTTTATCTGAACGCTATTTACAATATATGAAATATCAAGAATGCATCGAAGTATGCAATAAGGCTCTTAAGTTTAGACCCTTTAGTGAAAAGATAATTCTTACTTATTTTGAAGCTTTAATTAAATTGGGTAAGACTGATGAAATAGATGATATCTATGAAGATATTTTGCGTCGAGCAAGAAAAAGAAAATATAACTCATTACTTATTAATAAAGATACAATAGCTGATTTGATTAATAATTGCAGTACTAATATTGCGATTGATATAAAAGATAATGACACTGCTTATGGTCCATATCTTGTAGATAAGCATAATTTCTTATCAATCATGGAGTCTGATAGAAGACTAATGAATCGTTATGGTTTATCTTTCTATTTGTTTGATTTTGAACTTGTTAGCGATGAAGTTAGCATTTCTGACTTTTTAAATGTTGTTTCTTTAACTTTAAGAAGTACGGATACTATTTATGCTGATAAGAATCATATTTATTCTATTTCGGCTCTTAAAAAGAGTGGCGATCATGAATTCTTATATAGTCGTATAATTGTTGGTATGTCTTTAAAATATAATAAAGATTCTTTTAAAATCAAATATACTTATAGACCACTTTAATATTGGTTATAAAATACGCTATAATTATTTGATGAGGGGTTAAATATATATGAAGAATAAAAGATTAGGAGAAATGTTAGTTGATGCTCATGTACTTAGTCAGGATAAAGTAGAGGAAGCTGTTAAGTTACAGGCAAATAGTGGTAAAAGACTAGGTACTGTTTTACTTGAAAATGGTTATATCACTGAGACACAATTAATCGATGTTTTAAAGATACAATTAGGTATCGATTTTATAGATGTAAATAAGGAGACAATTGATCCTTCAATGGCTTCAATTGTACCTAAATCAATAGCGGAACAGTATCATGTTGTTCCTATTAAGCTTGAAAAGGACAAGCTTATTTTAGCAATGGAAGACCCTCTTAATTTCCGTGCTCTAGAAGCTGTTAAACAAATTACAAAATATAAAGTAACCCCATATATCGCTTATGCTAGTGCTGTTGAAAGAGCTATTTTAGTTCTATATGAAAATGAAGGTGCAAGTATTGCGATAGAACAGATGAAACAGGAAAGGGGCATCGATGCAACGTTTGAAGAAGTTGCTAAGCAAAGTGATGTTACTTCTAAAAGTAGTGCTGCTCCAACTGTTAAGCTAGTTAATTCAATTTTGGAAAGATCTTTAGCCGAAGGTGCTAGTGATATTCATATTGAACCTAGAGAAAATGATATGATTGTTCGTATCAGAGTTGATGGTAGACTAAATCAAATGCTTACTATTCCAAAAGGTTTACAGGATGCAGTTATTTCTCGTTTTAAGATTATGTCTGAGATGAATATTACCGAGCATCGTATTCCACAGGATGGTAGAGCTCAAATGACATCTAGTGATGGTAATGTAGTAGACTTGCGTCTTTCTTCTTTACCAACTATTTATGGTGAAAAGATTGTTATTCGTATTTTAACAAGAGATAAGAATTCTTTAACACGTACTGGTATTGGTATTACTGAAAAGGATAATGAAAGATTTTCTCGTATTTTAAAGAATTCATCTGGCTTAATTATGATTGTTGGTCCAACAGGTTCTGGTAAGACTAGTACTTTATATACCATGATTGAAGAATTAAAGTCTGAGACTGTTAATATGATTTCTTTGGAAGATCCAGTAGAATTTCAAATTGAAGGAGTTACTCAGGTGGCGATTAATGAGAAGATTGGACTAACCTTTGCGAGTGCTTTGCGTTCTTGTTTAAGACAAGACCCGGATATTATTTCTATTGGTGAAATTAGAGATGGTGAAACTGCTTCTATTGCCTTACGTGCAGCTATGACTGGTCACTTGGTTTTAACTACTGTACATACAGAGGATGCGGTTAGTGCTATTGATAGATTAAGAGATTTAGGAGTAGAGCCATATTTAATCGGTGGTTCTTTGCGTGGTATTGTTTCACAACGTCTAGTTCGTAAGATTTGTCCTAATTGTAGAGAAGAATATACACCAGATCCTGAAATTATAGATTTAGCTGGTATCAATCCTTTAAATAAACATTTCTATAAAGGAAAGGGTTGTTATATGTGTTTTGATAGTGGTTATAAGGGTAGAACTGGTGTTTTTGAAATATTAACTATCGATTCTTTCTTGCGTGATCAAATTTCTAAGGGTATTAATGGTAATGAACTTAGAAAGTTAGTAAGTGAAAGAGGTAGTTTTACTCCGATGATTGTCAATGGTAGAGATTTAGTAGAAAAGGGTGTTACAACAGTTGATGAGATTGTTGATAATATTGTAACGGTAGAATAATTATGATTAGTTATAAGTATTCTGCTCTTTCAAAAGATGGCGTCAAGGTTAAGGGTGTTATTGATGCTGTTGATGAATATGATGCTATAGAAAAGATTAAGTCAAACAATTCAATTGTCTTGGATATTGAAGCTATTAAAAATAGTAGTCTTAATAGTATTTTAAATGCAGAGATTAATCCTAAGGTTAAGATAAAGCCTTTAGCTGTTATGTGTTCACAGTTTGCGATTATATTAAATGCAGGTACGCCAATTGATGTGACTATTAAGATGATTGCTGGTCAAACACAGGATAAGAAATTGAAGAAGATTCTAGATAATGTCTATTTAGATGTTACTCATGGTAGTAGTGTGGCGGCTGCTTTTAGAAAGAATGCTAAGGCATTGCCGCCGGTCTTTTTAGAGACTTTAAAGGCTGGTGAAAAATCAGGTAAATTAGCTACAAGTTTTGAGAATATGCAAATTTATTTCGAGAATTCATTTAAGAATAAACAAAAATTAAAATCAGCTACTACCTATCCTATCTTTGTCTTATGTGTTGCGGTAGTTGTTGTAATAGTAGTAATGGTTAAGGTTATTCCTACTTTAACAAGTGTCTTTGCAGAACTAGGTGGTGAATTGCCTATGATTACTCAAGTTTTAATTAATGTCTCTGATTGGTTTGGCAAGTACTGGATGTTACTACTTGGTATTATCTTTTTACTTTATATTATTTATAAGGTTTATGTATCAAATGAAGATAATAAGATTAGGGTTGCGGAAAAGAGTTTAAATATTCCAATAATTGGTAATATCAATCTTTTAAGTAATTCTCAAGAATTTGCATGTACGATGTCTACTTTATTAGATGCTGGTTTAACTGTTTCTGAGGCTTTAAGAACTACTTCTAAGTGTTTAACTAATGCTGCATTAAGTAAAGAAATTTATGCAATGGCTGAGAAGATTGATACTGGTTCTTCTTTAAGTGAGACTATGTCTAATAGCAAGTATTTGCCTCTTACTTTAAAGGAAATGTGTGGCATTGGTGAAAAAAGTGGTGAGTTAGTGTCTACTTTAAAGACAATTGGCGATTATTATACAAATGAGGCTGATTATGCGACTAAGTCAGCTTTGGCTAAGCTTGAGCCTACGATGTTAATTATATTAGCTATTTTTGCGGGATATATTGTAATGGCTATTTACTTGCCAATGTTTACAATGTATAGCATGATGTAGGGGCTTTATATGCTTAATGAATTACATTTAACACAAACTGAAGCTGAAGATTTGTTAGTCCTTTATCGTTGTATTTTCCCAATTGCACGTATTTTAAAAGAAGATGAGGTTAATGGCAAGTGTGCACTTAGTGGTGAAATAATTCCTTGTAAGTGCTATGAATTATGGAATAAGGGTGAACCTTGTAGTCATTGTATTTCTTTGGATACTTTGAAGACTAAAAAAGATGGCGCAAAATTAGGATTTGTGGGAGATAGGGTTTATCAGGTTATTTCAAAGTATTGTACGATAGATGGAAAGCCAGCGGTAATTGAATTAGCTAAGTTGCTTGAATCTAATACTTTTATTGATCCTAAGGCTTATAATTATCTTTTGGATGCCAATATTGAATCAGAAACTAGGTTATATACTGATCCTTTGACTACTGCATATAATCGTTTATTTTATGAAAATCATAAAAATGATGTCGTTCATAAAACAGGGATTGCGATGATTGATGTCGATAATTTTAAGATGTGTAATGATATCTTTGGTCATAAATATGGTGATCAGGTTTTGGTGGAAGTTGTTAAGACTATTAAAAAGAATATTCGTAGTAATGATGCGATTATCCGTATTGGTGGCGATGAATTTGTTTTGATTGTTGATAACATTTCTGAAGAAAACTTTAAGGTAAAACTAGAGAAGATTAAAAAGGATGTAAAGGATGCTTCTATCATCCACGGTAATCATACTAACTTCACTTTGTCTATTGGTGCTCTTGTTGGGGAGGATATAACTTTAGCCAGCGCTGTTGATAAGGCTGATAAGTTGATGTATAAGGCTAAGGAATCTAATGATAAGGTTGTTACTTCTTGGGATAAGGATGTCGCAAATGTTGAAATTAAACATGCAAAGCCTTTGATTCTTGTTGTTGATGATGCACTGCTTAATAGATTTACTTTGATGGAATTATTAAAAGATGATTTTGATTTGATTGAGGCTGAAGATGGTAAAGTTGCCATGTCTTTAGTTGAAGAATATAATCTAAATATTTCTGCTATTCTGCTTGATATCAATATGCCAAATATGAATGGTTATGAATTGTTGGATATACTTAATCGTCGTGGTTTCTTAAGTGATATTCCAGTTATTATGATATCTGGTGAACAGGGTTATGAGGCTATTATGAAGTGTTATAATTTGGGTGCTTCAGACTTTGTTTCTAGACCTTTTGTAGCTAGTATTGTTAAGAAACGTGTTGATAATATCGTTAAGCTATATGAAAAACAAAGAAAGTATAAGAGTAATATCAAGGAACAGATAGATGAGAATAATAAGATTTCTTTGATGATGACATCTGTCCTATCTCATATTGTTGGTTACCGTAATGGTGAGTCAGGTCCCCATGTTATGCATGTTGAGAGTATTACCGAGATTCTTTTGAATGAATTAACTTTTATTAGCGATAAGTATAATTTATCTAAAGAGGATAAAAAGAATATAGTGAATGCGAGTGCTTTACATGATATTGGTAAGATTGGCGTTGATGAAAAGATTCTTAATAAACCAGGTAAGCTAACTAATGAAGAGTTTGAACAGATGAAGAAACATACAACTATTGGTGCTTCGATGATTGACAATCTTGAAGAATTCAAGGATGAGCCATTTATTCATTATGTTCATGATATTTGTCGTTGGCATCATGAAAAGTGGGATGGCAGGGGTTATCCTGATCATTTAAAGGGTGACGAGATTCCGATTTGGGCTCAAGTTGTTGCGGTTGCGGATTGTTATGATGCACTAGTTTCACCTAGAGTATATAAACCAGCCTTTAGTCATGAACAAGCTATTAATATGATTATTAATGGTGAATGTGGTCAGTTTAATCCTTTGCTTATGGAAGTGTTAAAGTCTTGTGAGAAGCGATTAAAGAATATTCGCGAATATTCTGTAGTATAATTTGAAGTTGTAAAAAGGTTATATTTTGGGGTAATTATGAATATTAAAGAATTCTATGAAATAGTAGGTGGAAACTACAATGATGTCTTATCAAGATTAAACAGCGAGATGTTGATTACAAGGATTGTAAAAAAATTTGCTGAGGATCCTTCATTTAAGCAACTCGAAGATGCTTTAAAAGAAAATAATGTTGATTTAGCTTTTAGAGCTGCTCATACTTTGAAGGGTATTTGTTTAAACTTGGGTTTTGATCAACTAAGTAAAGACGCGATTGATATTACTGAAATCTTAAGAGGTGGTTCTTTAGATGGCACTGCTAAATTGTTTGATAGTATTAAAGCCAGTTACGATAATACTATTGAATCATTAAAGGAATTAGATTAAAGGCGAGGCTCTCTTCTTTTTTCTTACTTTTCAATATATACTTAAATATTTGAATATTGTATTGTAAGGGCTTACAAAAGTAGTAAAATATAGATAAAGGTTAATAATACCGAAAAGGAGATAAAATGAAAAAATTATTAACAATTCTATTATCTGTATTGATGTTATTAGCATTCACTGCATGTGGTGGTGATACTAATACAGATGATCAAACTGAGGGTGGTGGTGACCTTATAATTTATTCACCTAACTCAGACGCTTTAATTGATGTTGTTGAAACATTTGGTGAAAAGTATGGTATTAATGTACAAGTTGTTTCAGCTGGTACAGGCGAATGTCTTGAAAGAATTTCTGCTGAAAAAGATAATCCTCAAGCGGATATTATGTTTGGTGGTATGAACTATGCTAACTCTTTCAATCCTGATTATGTTCCACTTTTTGAACAATATGTAGCTCAAGGTGATGATAAGCTTCCAGAAGCATATCAAAACTTCAATGGTATTACTACTCACTATTGTCTAGATGGTTCTGCAGCATTGTTAGTTAATGTTGAGGAATATGAAAAGCTTGGTTTGAAGATTGATGAATTCAAGGGTTATGCTGACTTATTAAGACCTGAATTAAAGGGTAAGATCGCAATGGGTGACCCTGCTAATTCATCTAGTGCTTGGGCTGAATTGACTAATATGTTGCTTGTTATGGGTGATGAACCTTATGATGAAAAGGCTTGGGATTATGTAAACAATTTCATTAAGAATCTTGATGGAATTATGTTATCTTCATCTTCAGCAATCTATAAGGGTGTTGTAGCTGGTGAATATGTTGTTGGTGTTTCTTATGAAGATCCATGTGTATCTTTACTTGTTGATGGTGCTGATAATGTTAAATTAGTATATCCAGAAGAAGGCGCTGTATGGCTTCCTGCTGGTATCGCTATTATCAAGAATGCTCCAAATATGGAAAACGCTAAGAAGCTTGTCGATTGGATTATTTCTGATGAGGGTCAAGCTGAGGTAGCTAAGACAACTGCTAGACCAGTAAATCCAGAAATTGCGAATACCGCTAAGGAAATGACTCCATTTGCTGATATCAATGTTAAGTATGAAGACATGGAATTATGTGGTACTAACAAGAAAGATTGGCAAGCACGTTGGACTGAATTATTTAACGCTGCTCAATAATTGAATAATTTGAGGGGTTAGAATATGAGTAAGTATATTAAAATACGTAATGCGGTTAAAAAGTATGGTGACCAGACAATCATTTCTAACTTATCGCTAGATATCAAGGAGGGTGAGTTTTTCACTCTCCTTGGTCCTTCTGGTTGTGGTAAGACTACTTTGCTTAGAATGATTGCTGGCTTTAATAGTATTGAAGGCGGCGATTTTTATTTTGGTGAGACAAGAATCAATGATATCGATCCTGCCAAGAGAAATATCGGTATGGTTTTCCAAAACTATGCGATTTTTCCAAATATGAATGTTGAAAAGAATGTGGCCTTTGGTTTAAAGAATCGTAAGCTTCCAAAAGATGAGATTAAGTCTAAGACTGATGAATTCTTGAAACTTATGAAGATTGATGAATATCGCGATAGAATGCCTGAAAGACTATCAGGTGGTCAACAACAGCGTGTTGCCCTTGCTAGAGCTTTAGCGATTACACCTGATGTTCTTTTGATGGATGAACCTTTATGTAATCTAGATGCAAAACTAAGAGTTGAGATGCGTAATGTTATTAAACAAATTCAAAATAACGTTGGCATTACAACTGTTTATGTTACTCATGACCAAGAAGAGGCGATGGCTGTAAGCGATAGAATTGCGGTCATGAACCATGGCGATATTCAACAAATTGGTACTCCTAAGGTTTTATACCAAAGACCTACTAATTTATTTGTCGCAACTTTTATTGGTCATACTAATGTTTTGGATGGAAAACTTTGTATTAAGAATAATAAAGCTTATTTACAATTAGCGGGTGGTTATGAAGTATTGGTAGATACCATCAAAGAGGATGAAATTAAGGATCAAGTTGTTAAGGCTAGTATTAGACCTGAAGAATTAATTGTTAAGAAAGATAATGGTGATGGCTTAAAGGCTATTGTTGATGATGCAGTATTCTTAGGTTTAAACACTCATTATTTTGTTCATTTAGTTGATGGCGAAGAGCTCGAGATCATTCAAGAATCACAGATTGATTCGATGATTGAAAAGGGAACAGAAATTAGTTTAGGAATTAAAACAGAGAAGATTAATATCTTTGACAGCAAAGGTAATCATAATTTAGTTAAGGGCGTTGTCAATGATTATGATGTTTATAAGGATTAGTTTATGAATAAGACGGCTAACAAATATTTTGATATTTGGAAAGTGGTATCCATTTTAATCTTATGTCTATATGGATTATTTTTGTTGTATCCATTATTTAAACTTTTATATAATGCCTTTTTCTATAATGGAGAATTCACAATACAATATTTCCAGAATTTCTTTGCCCAAAATTATTATGTAAGATCAATCTTTAATTCTTTAAAAGTAAGTGTTTGTGCAACCATATTATCCTTGGCTATAGGTATTCCTTTGGCTTACTTTTACCAAATGTATGATTTAAAGGGCAAGACAATTTTACAAGTACTTGTAATCTTATGTTCCATGTCAGCCCCATTTATTGGTGCTTATTCTTGGATTATGTTGCTTGGAAGAAGTGGTGTTATTACTAAATTTATTGAAACTATTATTCCAATTAGAATGCCAAGCATCTATGGCTTCAATGGCATTTTACTAGTTTTGTCTTTACAATTATTCCCACTTGTTTTCTTATATGTATCAGGTGCTTTAAAGAATATTGATAATTCACTACTTGAAGCAAGCGAGAATATGGGTTGTAGTGGGTTTAAACGTTTCTTTACCATTGTCATTCCTTTATGTATGCCAACTATTATTGCGGCTGCTTTAATGGTCTTTATGAGAGCTTTTGCGGATTTTGGTACACCACTTTTAATTGGTGAGGGTTATCAAACTTTTCCAGTTATTATCTATAACTCTTATTTTGCGGAAACTGGTGGTGATCATAATTTTGGCGCTGCTATTTCAGTTATTGCGATTATAATTACAGCCATTATTTTCTTGATTCAAAAATATATAAATGGTAAGTTCACTTTCACAATGTCTGCATTACATTCAATTGAAAGAAAAGAGATTCATGGTATCCATAGTTTCTTAGTTAATCTGTATTCATGGTTTGTAGTAGCTCTAGCTTTCTTACCACAGGTATATGTAATTTATACATCATTCTTAAAGACTAGTGGTAAGATTTTCTTAAAAGGTTATTCACTAGATTCATATCGTTATGCCTTTAGTCATTTAAAGAAGGCTATTCCTAATACCTTTATTATCGGTGGTGTAGCTTTAGCAATTATTATCGTTTTAGCTATTTTAATTGCCTACCTGGTAGTTAGAAGAAATAATATCTTGAATAAGATTATCGATACTATTTCAATGGTTCCTTATATTATTCCAGGTTCTGTTGTGGGTATTGCTCTTGTTATGGCCTTCAATAAGAAACCTTTTGTCTTAACAGGCACCATGATAATTATGGTGGTAGCACTTGTTATTAGACGTATTCCATATACTATTAGATCGTCTACCGCAACGCTTCAACAAATTTCTATTTCAGTTGAAGAAGCTGCAATATCATTAGGTTCTAGTAAGTTAAAGGCTTTCTTTAAGATTACAGTACCAATGATGGCTAATGGCATCTTGTCTGGTGCGATAATGTCTTGGGTAACTATTATTACTGAATTATCTACTGCCATCATCTTATATAACTTGAATACAATTACCTTGACACTTGCAACATATACTTATGTTTCAAGAGGTAACTATGGTATAGCTGCAGCTTATGCCACAATCTTAACTGTTGCTACAACGTTGTCACTATTTATTTATATGAAAGTTACTGGCAACAAGGAGATTTCCTTCTAAGAAAAAGGGCTAACCAAACTTCTTAGGGGAAAGCCAAACTCTCTAGGGGATAACTTAGGGGAGAAATAGTAAAAATAGGTGTCATCTAAACTCATTTTAGGGGACACCTTTTTATATACAGTCGTAACTAATATTGATATTTAATTAT
>JALFIR010000011.1:0-44387 GCA_022776215.1 Solobacterium sp.
ACTACATTTATATAACTTACGAGGCTAAAGTGGTTTCGCTTAACGCTTGGGCTCTTTATCTTTCTCGCCTACGCTTAACCTATAACCTCACGATTATAAGTCCAAGACTAGATACTGGCTTCTTGCTAGGAATTACCAGGTTAGGAGTTTCACCTAACTATTTAATATGCACCGAACCGGCGCACCATAAGACCTATTGTACCATCATTTAACTTCACGTTTAAGTTCATCATGCACCGACTTAACTCTTTTCTTAGGTTTGATTGGAATTAAACCAATTAATTTGAAAGTAATAATTGGATTAATCACAAGCAAACTAAGAATCATTAAACCAGCATGCACAAAATAAGATGTAGATATCATATCTACAAAATTATTAAGACAAAAGAATTCAAATAAGCCAAGTAAAATATAGATTAAACATGAACTTATAAAATAAATAAAACGATATAGTTTTTTCATCCCTATTATTCTATAACATTTAGGTCATATTTCTAAGGCTAAAAACCAACACATGTTATAATCAAGACGAGGAGAAAAAGTATGTTTGATTTAATAATAATTGGAGGTGGTCCTGCGGGACTTAGTGCTGCAATATATGGTAGTCGTGCTAATCTTAAGGTTGGCATTATCGAGCCATTGTCACTTGGCGGTAAATTAATTAAGATTGATAAGATTGAAAATTATCCATCTTTTGAAGAAATTACAGGCTTTGAATTAGCAGATAAGCTCGCAAGCCATACTAATTCTTTCAAGCCTGAAATTATAAGTGCTGAGGTTAAGTCTATCAATGAACATTTCATTACTTTAGATGATGGAAAAGAAATAGAAGCTAAGGCCATTATTATTGCCTCTGGTTCTAAGGAAAAAGAATTGGACTTAGAAAAGGCAAATGATTATATTGGCAAGGGTATTTCTTATTGTGCAGTCTGTGATGGTTTCTTCTATCGTAAAAAAGATATCGTGATTGTGGGTGGTGGCAATAGTGCCTTACAAGAAGCTTTATATTTAAGTAATATAGTAAATTCAATCACAATCATCATTAGAAGAGATGAATTTAGAGCCGACGCAACTTTGGTTGATAAGATTAGCCAAGATCCTAAGATTAAAGTCATTAAGAATGTCTTGCCATATAAGTTATTAATAAGTGATGATAAGATTTCTGGTTTACAAGTAAAGAATAAACTAGATGATTCAATAATGGATATTGAATGTCAAGGAATCTTTCCATATCTTGGTTCCCTTCCAAATACTTCATTTGTACCTACTAGTATTTTAGATGAATATGGATGTGTTGTTGTTGACGAAGATATGAAAACTAGTATTCCTTATATATTTGGTGCAGGCGATGTTACTAATACCCATTTAAGACAGATCATTACAGCTTGTGGTGATGGTGCTAGAGCTGCAACAAGTGTCATTAAATATCTGAATAAGTAAAGTAAAAGCCCAAATATGGGCTTTTAATTATGCTCTTGAAGAATATTTACCATCAATAGTAGAAACGATAATCTTTTCACCGTTGTTGATAAACATTGGAACTTTAACTTGTAAACCTGTTTCACATACTGCATTCTTTAATGCTGAAGTTGCAGTATCACCCTTAACAGCCAATTCGCATTCAACCAATTCTAGGGCAACCTTATCAGGTAAAGAGATGCCTAGGATTTCACCTTGATAGTCCATAACACTTACTTCTAGGTTTGGAGTTAAGAAGTTCATTTCCCAACTTAAATTATCCTTTGGAAGTTCGATTTGTTCATAAGTTTCATTGTCCATGAACACTAATGTCTCACCAGCATCATATAGATATTGCATAGCCTTCTTATCAATAGTAGCCTCGCCTACCTTATCACCACCAATCAAACTTAATTCCTTAACAACACCAGTTCTTGGCTCCTTAACCTTGATTTTAACTTTCATCTTGGCCATTGCAGTCTTATTTAAGGCAATGTCGATACATTGATAAAGTTGATTTTCCCAAGTAAAACATTGACCTGGTTTAATTTCTGTACAGTTAATCATATATTCTCCTTTTTTCCTATGTAATTTTAATATCATCTAACTTTATAGTCAATTATCATTCTATCTTCTACATTTATTGAAAGATTAATTCCATTACATTCTAGATAATAAAGATTACCATTAGCTACAACATTAACTACCCCTTCACTAATTTCATAAGTTTCTAATGTTTCATCATTGCTTAAAATGTATTTAGCAGTATTAATCATTTCAGCTTCTATCTTAAAATCATCATAGAAGTCATTCATATCAAAATAAACTGTATTAGCACAAATTAGATAATTAGTATAAATCATAATCATCTCTAGTGCCATCATCATAATTATTAGAAAGCTCAGGGAGATGAAAGCTTTTTGCTGAGCCAATATTTTTTTCGTATTCCTTATTATCATTATTCACATACCTTAAATATAAACAACCATTTTTAGTATAAAAAGAAGCTTCTTTAATATCATTTAAATAAATCTGAGTACCAGGACTAAGTATCAACTTATCATTTATAAACCTTAGATTATAAGGACTATTATGATAAGTAAAATTAAGTTCATATTCATTTATTTCTAAGTCATAGGCTATCAACAAGATTCTTCTTAAATCCATCATACTAAGTTCACTATTTACTAAATCATAGTCCATATTCACATTGCCCAATAGTCTTACCATAGAAGTGCACAAGGGAAGTATTGATAGAGTTATTAATAGGGCAATCAGAAATCTTGTCTTAATAAAGCCCGCCGAATAAGATTTCATATTTTTCATTTAATTCTTCACTATATTTTTCATATCCATCATAATAATTATCAAATTGTTTAAATAAGCCAATACATAGTATTGATAAGGAAGCTACAATTAGACAATTAATCAAGGCATCAACTAATAGAAAACCTTTATTATTCATAGGTAATATAGCCATTACCTAAATGAACAACAGCTTTATGATTATCAAAATAGAAAGTACCACCCTTATTCACATGGCCATTTTCATTAAAATATAGTCCTTCTTCATACATGGTGTTTTCTCTATTCCTTAATGCCCTACTTTGAGCTACAAGATATTTATTTAAAAAATCATAGTGATCACTTTGGATGCTGATATTTCTATTTAATGTTAGACACATACACCCCATCGTAATAAGCATTACCAGTAACATATCTAACATCGTATTGCCTTTGTTATTCATGATATGATTGGCCTCCACTTATATAGATATTTTTACCATTGGAACAAGATGTTTGTTCATCACTGATTAAACCAGCTGAGACTAAATCACCAATAGATGATGGGTATTGTCCATAGGTTAATTTGTATTGGACAATTGCTGAATCAACAACTCTTGTCAAAGCATCACAGGCGTTATTATCAACGCTATCGATTACTTTTGAGACATTGGGTATAGTAAGCAAAAACAATATCGCAATTATCATTACTACTACAACCATTTCTAATAATGTAAAACCTTTTTTATTCATGTTTTCTCCTTTTAAAAGTTAGCCAACGCATTCATTGGTAAAAATAATATTTGATAAACAAAGATGATGACGATTCCGATCATACAATAAGTAACAATTTGGATAATACCGGCAGTCTTTTTCATCTTTGTCTTAATTTGTTTAGTACTTAAGCTTACATAGTCGTTTAATATCTTTGAGAAATCATTAGAATGAATCGCAATATTTATAAACTTACTCAAAGAATAATCATAATAAGCTTGTTTGCTAGCTTGTTTTAAAGTTTCGCCTTCTAATAGTCTTTCATCCAAATGATAGGCCAAGAATGCCGTTATAGGCTTATTATGAAGGCTTTTTAAGATATCAATTGATTCCTTGCTCTTATAACCGTTGTTTAGACAAATATTCAATAAACTTACAAACTCTACACAAAAATATTTTTGAACTATACTATTAGGCAAATATTTACATATAAGCACATAGAACAAGGTGATGTTTCTATTTCTAAAGAAATATAAAGCTAATACCAATACCGCCATCAACAAGATATAAAAGATATAGATGATAATTCTTAAGATAATCCTAAATGCTGCAACATTACCAAAATCTTCATTAAAGCTTTTAAGCATATTTAAGATAGTATCTAGTCCATAGGCATCAAAAATATATAAAGCACTTAGTGATAAGAATAAAAGTATGAAGGGATAAAGAAATGAACCCATTAAGCTTTTGGCATATTCCTTTTCTTTTTCAATGAAAGATAAAGATAGATTCAAACTATCACTAAAGGACATTTTCTTTGAAAGTGGGATTAAATAAGTGCCAACATTTTTAGGAAGGCAAACATCCATTACTTCCTCAACACTTATGCCTATATCCATTTTTCTAATGATTTCATTAATAATCTTTTCATTAGTTTTGTTTGTTAATAGTTCAAGACTATTTTTAAAAGATAGACCAGTCTTTAATAATTCATTCAAAAATACTAAATCTTCATATTTAAGCTTAGTAGATTCCATTTTCAATGCCTTCTTTAATTTGTTTATCAATACTTAAAAATGTATCTGAATGTTTCTTGAATCTACGATAATAATCAATTTCATCTTTATCCATAACTTCATAAATAACCACCTTTTCCCCAGATCTGTTGATTATCATCTTTTGATGTACTAAACATATAAGCATCTCATATAGGTATTCTTCACTAACACCTAAGTCAACCATTCTATCAATCGTAGAAGCAACACTAGAGGCATGAATAGTACTTAGCACTAAATGTCCTGTATTAGCGGCTCTTAGGGCCATTTTAGCTGCCTTATCATCTCTTATTTCTCCTACCATGATAATATCAGGATCATGTCTCATAATTTGTTTAATACCCGCTTCATAGTCAAAGCCAATTCTTTCGTTGATTTGTAACTGCACAAACTTGTCATTTACAACTTCTATTGGATCTTCAATAGTATAAATAATTGACCCCTCAACACTTTTTAATAATGAATATAAAGTAGTTGTCTTACCAGAACCAGTGGCCCCAGAGAATAAGATTAGACCATTGTCTTGTTTAAGCAGTTTCTTAAAATATTCATTTTGACTCTTTAATTTAGATAACTTATCAGCCTCAACCTTAAGATTAGAATTCAGTATTCTAAGCACCCCATTTGTGGCATTATAAGTATTTATCACCGCAAATCTAAGTGAAAGGATATTCTCCCCATACAAGACTTCAAATTGGCCTGTTTGAGGGTTTAATGAGCCTAAATCAACGTTTGAACGATACTGTAGGTATCTTATTAATTTATCATCACCCGCCTTACTTTTAACTCTACGCATCGTATTGTTGATTCTCATCGATATATCAGTTTGTTCATATTTTTGGGCAAAATGAATATCACTGGCATTGTTTTTGACTGCCAAGCTTAAAATCGCATTCAATCTTTTTTCAATATCTATATTTTCCATACACTTCTTTATTGTCATGAAAAATAAAAATTCCTACACTAAGTAGGAATTATTTTCAATTTCGTATTCTAAATTTGTAATTTCATCATGGCCTGGATAAACAATCAATGATGGATTTAAAGTTTTCAACATCCTTAAAGAACTCTTTAGCTCACTTATATCGCCACCCTCTAAATCGCATCTTCCACATGCTAATTTGAATAAGGTATCACCCGTAAAGATACAATCATCAAATAAGTAACATACAGAACCCTTTGAATGGCCTGGTGTAAACAACACCTCAAAGTTAAATGGGCCAATCTTATATTTAGTTTCCTTAAGTTTAACTAAAGGAACACTAATGGTAGGCACAGCTTGTAGGCCAAATACCCTTCCCCAACCCTTATTCTTAGTCATCTCAATATCAGCTTCATGAATATAGATAGGTACTTTAAACATCTTATATAAGTCATCACATGTCTTGATATGATCAAAGTGACCATGAGTTAATAAGACGGCCAATAATTCTTTTCCATTAAGATAGGGTAATAATTTATCTACCTTACAAGCAGGATCAACAACGATAATCTTATTATCAATTTCTAAGATGTAGGTATTTGTCTGAAAAATACCACAAACTAATCTTGTTACTTCCATATATTAAAAAAATAAGCAGTAGCTTATTTTTTCTCCTTATGAACAGTCATTTTGTTACATCTAGGGCAATACTTTTTGATTTCCATCTTATCTGGATGCTTCTTCTTATTTCTATCGCCGATGTAATTTTCTTCACCACATTCTGTACATTTGAATGTTATAAACTCTCTAGGCATTTCTAAAACCTCCCGTTAACGCTTTATAATAATAACATAGAATTTGTCTAATAATCAATAATTAAATTATTCCTCGTTTTTAAGATCTTCAAATAATTCATCTAGATTAGTATAACGTTTTGCGTTAGGGTCTCTAGCGATTCTTTCAGCCTCCAACATCGCTTCGATGGTTTCTTTATTTGGAATTTCTTCTTTCATCTAAAACAAGCTCTCCTCACTACTTATCTTTAAGTGTTTATAGGCAAGGGGAGTAACTTCTCTACCTCTAGAAGTTCTATTAATAAAACCTATTTGAAGAAGATATGGTTCATATACATCTTCAATAGTTATAGCTTCTTCGCCAATTGCTGATGCGATAGCCTCAAGCCCTACAGGACCACCATGATATCTTTCAATAATACCTCTTAAATATCTAATATCAACATCATCAAGACCAATTGAATCAATCTTTAAACGATCAAGAGAACTTTGAGTAATGTCAAAGTCAATTAGACCATTATTTAATACTTGGGCAAAGTCTCTTACTCTTCTAAATAGTCTATTCGCAATACGAGGTGTTCCTCTACTTCTTAGGGCTATTTCTCTTATTGCATCTTCATCAATTTCATTATTGAAGACTTTAGCAGTTCTTTCAACAATCTTAGATAATTCGTCTTGATTGTAATATTCAAGTTTAGAAATAATACCAAATCTATCTCTTAAAGGTGATGAGATAGAGCCCATTCTAGTGGTTGCACCAACTAGTGTAAAAGGCGGTAAATCAATTCTAATTGACCTAGCTCCTTGTTCCTTACCAACTACCACATCAATCGCATAATCTTCCATAGCTGGATATAAGACTTCTTCAACTGTTTTTGGTAAACGGTGAATTTCATCAATAAATAAAATATCACCAGCTTCTAAGCTTGATAAAATAGCAGCTAAATCGCCACTTCTTTCAATTGATGGACCACTGGTTACTTTAACATTTGTACCCATTTCATTAGCCAAAATATAAGCCAAAGTAGTCTTACCAAGTCCTGGAGGACCATAAAAAAGACAATGGTCTAGTGATTCATCACGACTCTTTGCCGCCTGTATGTAGACCTCTAAATTACTTTTTAAAGAACTTTGACCAATATATTCGTCAAGTCTTTGAGGTCTTAAACTAATTTCTTCATCTGTCTCTAACTTTTCAACAGACATTACATCATTTTCTACATTCATAATTTTTATTTTGCCAACATTGCTAGAGCACGCTTAACATATTGTTCAGTGCTCAAGTCTTCTTTAGATAATTCTTTGATAATATTCTTAAGTTCCAAGGATTTAAATCCTAATGATTTAAGAGTCTCTACTGCATCATTTAGTTTCTCATTAACCTTAATTTCTTCGCTTGCCACTAGTTTTCCCTTTAAATCAAGGATAATTTGACTAGCAGTCTTAGCACCAACGCCAGGCATTGATTTCATATAATTAACATCGGAATTTTCAATAGCTCTAATAATGTCATCCACCTTAGACTTAGCTAAGATACCAGAGGCAATCTTAGGACCTAATCCCTTAACTGAAATAAGCTTAACAAAAAGTTCATATTCTGCATATGATAAGAAACCAAATAATGATTGTTCATCTTCCCTGATATTTTCATAGGTGTAGATCAATACCTCTTCACCTATTTTTAATTTTTCTGGATGATAAAAATTAATGCGGTAACCAACATTATTTACATCCAAAAGAACATAATCATTTCCAAAAAGATGAACTTTTCCTCTTAAAAAACCAATCATAACCGCAACTATTGTACCATGAAAAAAGAACCTATTATGGTTCTCTTATTCAAATTCATCTTCATCGTCACCATCAACGAATTCAAAGCTTGTATCATTAATGAAGACTTGATCACCGTTCTTACAGCCTTTTTCTCTTAAGGCTTCATCAACTTTCATCTTACTCATCGCACGAGCAAAGCGTAATGCTGAATCCGTATCCTTAAGATTAGTTCTTTCAAACAATCTTTCAATCTTTTCGCCTTCGATTCTAAAGATACCATTGCCTTCATTAAATACTTTAAATTCTTCTTCAGGTGTAAAGGTATATACAACCTTCTCTTCTGCCTTCTTTTCATCATATAAGGCAAATTGAGGTAGTTCCTTTAACATATCCTTAACTTTATATAATACAGGAGTTAAACCCTCATTGATGATTGTGATAGTCTCAAAAATCTCTACATCAGGATACTTTTCCTTAAAACGCTTTAGATTTTCCTTTGCCATATCACCATCCATCTTATTAGCGATAACAATTTGAGGTCTAGAGCTTAAGTTACCTGGATAACTCTCTAATTCATGATTAATGATTTCATAATCACTTAATGGATCTCTATATTCACCAGACATATCAATGACATGTAAGATTACACGACATCTTTCAATATGTTTCAAGAACTCATGACCTAGGCCCTTACCTTGTGAAGCTCCTTCAATTAGTCCTGGCAAGTCTGCCATAACAAATGATCCATCACCAACTTTAACCATACCAAGTTGAGGTACAAGTGTTGTGAATGGATAGTCAGCTATTTCAGGTCTAGCCTTAGATACAACTGATAATAGAGTTGATTTACCAACACTTGGGAAACCCACTAAGCCTACATCGGCTAATAATTTTAGTTCTACTTCTACTTCTTTTTCTTCGCCAGATTCACCAAGTTGTGCCTTTTCAGGAACAGAATTTCGAGAAGTTGCAAAGTGACGGTTACCCTTGCCACCCTTACCACCTTGGCAAATTACAGCTCTTGAATCAATAGTGTTTAAGTCAGCAATGATTGTATTATCTTTTAAGTCCTTAACAATAGTGCCCAAAGGAACCTTAACAACAACATCCTTTTTAGATTCACCAAACATATTATTTGGCTTACCATCGGCACCATTATCACCCTTAATCATCTTTGAGAAACGTAAATCTAATAGTGTTGACTTGTTAGTATCAACTTCAAATACGATAGAAGCGCCATCACCACCATCACCACCATTTGGACCACCAAAAGGATTGTATTTCTCACGTTTAAAAGAGACAAGACCATTGCCACCATTTCCAGCTTTTAATTTAATTTTTACTTTATCAATAAATTGCATAATTCTCTTAAATAAAATAAAAGGCCTATAGAAGGCCTTTAAATGATCTTAGCAAGCAGGATAGCAAGATACTTTCTTCTTATCCTTGCCTAAACGTTCATATTTAACAATACCGTCGCAAGTGCAGAATAATGTATCATCGCCGCCCTTTTTAACATTTGTACCAGGATGAATCTTAGTACCTCTTTGACGGTAGATAATAGATCCAGCAGTAGCAAATTGACCATCGGCAACCTTCGCACCTAGTCTCTTAGAATGAGAGTCACGTCCGTTTTTAGTAGAACTAACACCCTTCTTAGAAGCGAAGAATTGAATATCTAAAATATATTTCATACTCATTTCCTTTCTACTTTAATAAATTCACCATAGGACTCTTCAATAGTCTTAAGTTGAATTAGTGCAAGCTTCATAAAATTATTTACTTCATCAAGCTTACATTCATTTTTTATCTCAATCTTGTTTTCACCTACATTAATTGTAACATCCTGATATTCATCAAGACAATTCATAAGTCCAAACATTATACTTGAGACACTAGCACATATTAAATCATTACCATATTCAGCATATTCTGCATGACCTGTAACAATCAAATGTGTGTAATAGCCATTCTCTAAGCTATATCTTACTAATATCATTAAGCGATGCTAGTAACAGTTAACTTAGTATATGGTTGACGATGACCTTGTTTACGACGAGTAGAACCCTTCTTTGACTTGTACTTGAAGATAACAATCTTCTTACCCTTGCCTTGTTTTTCAACCTTGCAAGTAACCTTAGCACCATCAACATAAGGTGCACCAAGAGTTAAACTGCCATTGTTTAGCGCAACAACCTTATCGAAAGTATATTCTTCACCTTCATTTACATCTAACTTTTCGACATAAATTACAGATCCTTCTTCTACTTTAAGTTGCTTACCGCCAGTTTCAATAATTGCGTACATAAAATCTCCTTTCTTTGAATTTAGACTCGCCATTAAGGTGACCATGCTTAAAAACCTTCTCTGTGCGGTTGAGACCCTATTAAAGGGAGACAACACAAATATATTAACATAATTCCTATTGATTTACTAATTATTTTTTCTTATTCAAAATCTCTTCATAAGTTTCTTTTAGCTCATCTCTTGGTTTAATTTTCTTATATTTGATTCCATATTCATAACACCTTACCCATAAATCATCATCATCTGTAAAAAACTTAATAGTATCTAGAGCACAATATAGAATTATTTCATTATCATTTTCTTTAGCATTATTCAAATAATACTTAACTCCATCATCAAATTCATCAAGCTTAATTTCAGCCATTAGAATAAGATTACATAATTGATTAATAGCATCTTCCAAATAATAAACAGTATTAGAATATTTATCTAATTTTTTTAATTTATCACCGTTTGTTTCAACAAATTCCTTAGCTTTATCTATAGCCATACGAAGATATTTTTCAGTATTTAGATAAGACAATAAGATACTTACTTGATTTATATGTAAAGACTAAGTACTAAGTCCACCAGTTGTAGCACAAATAATTAAAGTAGTGATATCATCTTCCGTAACAAAAACCTTGGCGAATGTCTTTTCAACAATCAAATCATAGAAACTGCTTTGTGATATACCAACTGATTGAAAAGAATCAGTTGAAGAAAATAAATAATATCTACACGCATAGCACATCATTTCATAAAGTTTAATCAATAGTTCAACTGATTCATTATAAAAATCACTATCAGTAGGAACTTTTTCTAGATCCTTTACATACCTTTTAACCAAGAAACGCCATTTAGGTCTATCTTTCTTTTGAACGACTCTATTTGGAACATAATAACATTGATTATATGCATTTTCTAAAAAGCGATTAACTTCATTAAACAACTTTCTATAATCAACCTTTTCTTCTACTTTAACAACCTTCTTACCATCTCCACTTAAAACACTAGCAATCACATCATCAGCATCTAATTTCTTATTAGTAGGAAGCAACTTATAAACCTCTACAACTGTTTTCTTTAGCGTAGCAGTATCTGTAGACTCCAACATCTTTCTTAATTCGGTTATTTTCATGAGAATTCCTCTTCTTTTAAAACATTATATCTTAAGTCAACTACTTCTTAGTTAAAAGAAAGCCACTTCTAACAGAAGTAGCTCTTTTAATCATGCGCAAACGCAATAATTCATTTTATTTTACTGAAGTATTACTTACTTTATATACACAAGCGCCCTTAGACTCAGACCAAATCCAGTTCTTAGAACCCATTTCCTCATCACAAGTGATAATACCATCGCTATTTAGATCCTTAGGCCCAGCCTTTTTATCAGCAACATTTGACGTTGGAGTAACTGCACCATAAGCAACAATCGCATAAGTAGAGAACTTATCAGTCTTGAATGTCAAAATATTTCCATTTAAACTAGCATCCAACATGCTTAATACACCACCATGGAATCTTGCAACCTTGATAGTTTTATTCTTAATTGAATCAACAATATCATCAGGAAGATACATGTTAATTGTGATTGGACTATTTAAACTTGTAATCTTTGTTGATACACCATTTTCATCAACACTATACAAATTAATATCCAAAGGAACAATTTGATCTAATTTAGAATTACTTGGAGTTTGCTTATTAAGCATATCTTTCTCATTACTTTGTAAATCATTAACTATATCAGTTTCTAACAATATACCATTAGAATCACTTTGAACCTTCTTAACTTCATCATATGTTGTCTCATCAACAGTAGGAATAGGAGATGTAACATCAATCTTTTCTCCATCCTTAACAACTTTATAAATATCATTAATCTTAGCTACGTTATAGCCACTTATTAAATACTTAGAAACATCAACAGAGTAATTACCACCCTTTATAGAATTTTCTGCATTGTTTTCAATAAAGAACTTACCATCAAAATTACCATCATTAATCTTGATATTAACCTTAGCAAGTGATTCTTCATCATTTCCTTGAACATTTGGTCGAGTAGGCACTCGACACTCCTTTCTCTTTACTTTCTTTACTTTTATTTTGATTAGGTAATGTCGAGATTACCCCTCACGGAACCGTGCTTGCCATTTTCTAGCACACGGCTCTTCTAATATGTGAATATTTAATTGTCGTCAGTGCTTTTGCCTTATTATTTTATTCACACTCGAGTTGTGAACAAGTGTACCTATACAATCACATATTAGTACATCCCTTTGCTCCATATATTTTCATATACTTCTTAGCTACTATGAATGTATCCGACTTCTTATATCTCATCTTGATTATCTTGATTGTTACATCTTGTATAACCAATACCTAGTAATAGGGAGATATAAGACCTCCCAGGTATCCATATAACACCTTGACTTCTCACCTAGTTCTTTGACCAACGGTGGCTCCTTATTATTCTAGCTTTACGAATAACTTGTATTGTTTGCGGCTAAGAGGAAAGCATCAACAACCACTTTTATATTTATTTACGGGGCTCAATCACTTCACGCTTTCGCATTTAGGTTCTAAGTCTTTCTTGCCTACGCTTAACCTATAACCTCACGATTATAAGTCCAAGGCTAGATACTGGCTTCTTGCTAGGAATTACCAGGTTAGGAGTTTCACCTAACTATGTTATATGCACCGAACTGGCGCTCCCTCATATAAACTATATTCACCCTTAAATGAACCGCCATCAATAGTTACATCAATTGGTAATTTAGTAGTATGTTGAGAAACAGCTAAAGCAGCACCATCAACCGTTGTACCATTTTCATTAGGACTAGTTTTAAATTCACCAGCACTAGTATAAGTACCATCTTTAATATTTAACTTACCAGCACGAATCTCAATTGCTGTTGAACCGGCATTAATATTAGTATTGCTGATATTGGTTGTTGCTACACCAGCCAAATATAAGCCATGTCCTGTAACATCAATAGTTGCACCATCAATATTAACTGTATTATTAGCTAAAATATTTCCATTAACAGTAACGCCATTTTCGCCCTTTAAAGTACCATTAACATTTAAAGAAGCACCATCACAGTCCTTATATAAAGCTATCACAAAGCTGCTAACTCCATCATTGCTCTTGACTTCAATAGTTGCATCCTTTTCAACAAGAAGACTAGCGTTCTTATTTAACCAAATAGTAGCACCTTCTTTAGCAAATTCTGTGCCTCTAAAAATACCATTTTTAAGTGTTACCTTAGAATAAATATCAAACAACATTCCCTTAGATTCGATAGTATTGCCACCTAAATCAATAGTTATATCCTTATTTAAGGTTAACCCATTATTTAAAGATACGCTGCTTAATACTTTAATAGTATCTCCATCATTTGATTCATTAATTGCTTCTTTTAATGTTTCATACTTCTTATCACCAATAGAGGCAACATATGTTTTTTCAACAACGGTTCCAACAGTATTTTGCACTAAATCATCGGATAAGTATTCCGAAATATCAGAACTATAAGTTCCACCAGTAATTGTTAGGCTACTTGGATATTTTAAATCCTTAATTAAGCTAATTGCATTACCTTCTGCAATGAATTTACCTTCATTAAGCTTTACATCAGTAGCCCCATATTTAGCAGAGATATTGACTGCTGCCTTATCCATTTTTCCAGTGCCATCTCCCCAATTTCCAGTAGAACCTACTCCTTTTGAAGTAATAGTACCGCCATTAACAACAAGATTGCCTCTATTAATCGCAACACCACCAGAAGCACCATACACAACACCGTCATTTATAGTCGTTGTTCCTTTATGAGGATGGTATATTGCATAATCCGAAGTCGATTCCAAGATACCACCATTAACAATAATATTTTGATCGGCACCTTTTTCATCATTGTTTCCATTTCCAGAAACCGCATACCAACCGGCTTTAACATGACCGCCATCAATAATAACAGTGGCTTCTTCTTTGTATGTGTCTGGAAAACCAATCGCAAATTGTCCTTCATCTTTATTATTATCAGTAAAAGAAGATGTATCTATCAAGCCACTTTTCATGGTAAATGTTGCGCCATTGTTAACACTAATTATAACCTTATCAAATTCACCATAAATGTATGCAGTCTCTGTATAAATCTTACCTGTTCCTGTTCCATCGCATTTCACATCCGATGAATCTATTAAAGTTAAATTTTTATTAACAGCTATGTTTCCATTGCTGCTATTAGCAACTTTAATTAAATGTCCATTCAAATCAAGGGTAGTATTGGTATTAACTCTTACCCCTCCATTAGAAATATCAACATCAGAAATTAGTACTACAGTTTCTCCTTCTCCTGCATCAATCGCTTCTTGTAAAGTCGAATATTCTTTATCACCTATTTTAGCAACCTTACCATCATCCGCACTTACACTTAAGCACAATGAAAACACCATCAACAAAGATAACAACACAGAAATAAACTTTTTCATAAAATCCCTTCTTCCCTATAACCCGTATTGTTTAAATAATTAATTGCTAAATCAACCCTTAGCTGGCCTTAATACATTTCTATATTATTCTTCTAACTTTTTTCTTGTCAATAAAAAGTTTGCAAATTTTTTTACAAATGAAAAGTGATTTCTCCACTTGAAAGATTATATGTTTCATTACCTTTTAATACTTTCAAAGAACAATCAGAATCTATACCAATTACCTTTATTTGTTGAACCTCATTATTAATCTCAGCATAGACTTTTCTATCCTTTAAATAATCATATTCTTTAATATCATTATAGAAGTCATAACCTTCCTTAACCTTCATAAAATCACTATATATTTGATTAAATATTTTGTCCTTTAATAATCTTATATCTTGAGATTGATTAGTTATCTGATACAAAGAAGTAGGAGTTATCTTATATTCACCCACAAATTCTCTTTGATTAACATTAAGACCTATACCAATAATAAGACATTCTATTTCATTTCTTGTGACAGCCTCCAATAAAATACCACAAAGTTTACTATCCTTATAATATATATCATTAGGCCACTTGATACTTAAATGTTCTAGGTTTAAAGCTTTAATTATAGAAAAAGCACTAATCACTGATAAACTCGAAAACTTATCAATTAGTGCCTTATCTTTAATTAAAAGCGAAAAGAGCAAGTTTTCACCCTTTTCGCTTTTCCAATTACGATTATTACGACCCCTTCCAGCACTTTGAAAATCAGCACTCACAAAAGTAAAATTATCTAATTTCTCATAATTTTCTTTTAAATAAGTATTTGTAGAATCAATAGTCTCAAAATGGATCATCTTCATATTAATTAACCAAAAATTGTTAACAAGATACCAGCAGCGATAGCACTACCGATAACACCTGCAACATTTGGTCCCATTGCATGCATCAACAAGAAGTTGCTAGGATCTTCCTTTTGACCCTCTTTTTGAACAACTCTTGCAGCCATAGGAACCGCACTAACACCAGCAGCACCAATCATTGGATTAATCTTACCGCCAGATAACTTACACATTACCTTACCGCCTAAAATACCAAACATACATGCGACAACAAACGCAAAGATACCAAGGGCAAAAATAGATAATGTTTGTAGAGTTAAGAAACTAGTACCCTGAGCTGTAGCACCAACAGATAAGCCTAGTAAAATTGTACAAATATATAGTAATGCATTTGATACAGTATTAGTTAAATTAGGTACCACACCGCATTCCTTAATTAAGTTACCAAGCATCAAACAACCAATTAGCGGTGTAGCACTAGGTACAATCAAAGAAACAATCAAAGTAATCACAATAGGGAATAAAATCTTTTCCTTCTTAGAAACACTTCTTAATTGTTCCATCTTAATTAATCTTTCTTCCTTAGTAGTCAATAACTTAATAATAGGAGGGAAGATAATTGGAACTAGTGCCATATAAGAATAAGCAGCTAACGCAATAGGAGCTAAATACTGAGTAGAACCTGAAATTGTCAATAATCTATTAGAAGTTAAAATTGCAGTAGGTCCATCAGCACCACCGATAATACCAATTGAAGCAGCTTCAAAGAAATTAAATCCTAAGAATAAAGCACCAAAGAAAGCTACGAAGATACCAATTTGAGCAGCAGCACCAAGTAACATTGTCTTCTTATTCGCGATAAGTGGTCCAAAGTCTGTAGTAGCACCAATACCCAAGAATATTAAACATGGATATAGTTCGCACTCAACACCCAAATGTAAGTAACCAAGTAATCCTCTTTTAACAATCTCGCCAGCTTCATTATAAGTAATGTAAATTTCTGGTAATAAGTTAACTAGGATAATACCAAATGAAATTGGAATCAATAGGTACGGTTCAAAACCCTTCTTAATAGCTAAATAAAGGAAAACCAAACCAATACAAATCATAATTAGATTCATCCAACCATTGCCAGTAAAGAAATTAACAATACCAGTTGAACCTAAGAATTCTTTTAAGAATAAACCTATATTCATAAGCTTAGCCTAATACGATTAAAGCATCACCGTTTTTAACTTGACTACCCTTAGCTGCTTTAATTTCAACAACCTTACCATCAAAACCTGATTGAATCTCATTCTCAAGCTTCATAGCCTCAATAATGGCAACTGTTTGTCCTTTTTTAACAACATCACCAACATTAACCTTAACATCCAAAACCTTACCAGCAATAGGAGCCTTAACAACATTAGCGCCATCACTTACTGGAGCACTTGATGCCTTTGGAGCCTCAATCTTCTCACTAGATTCGCTAACTTCCTCTAGTTCAACTTCATATACCTTACCATTAACCTTAACTTTATATGTCTTCATTTACTTAACCTCTCTAATACTTACTACACGAATGTTCTTCTTAGTCTTATTACGATAATCGATACTAGCAACAAGTGCTGCCACAGTAGCATCCTCATCATTTAAATCAAGATGCTCAACACTAGGTGTAACAGCCTTAGTCTTAACCACTGTTTCTTCTTTTTCCTCATCATTACCCATAGCCTTAGCCACAAGCTCTGTCAAGAAAATAATAAGAACCAAAATCAAGAAAACCATTAAGATGGAAACAACCGCAACAATACCGCCAGTCACAAAATCATATCTAGAAAATCCATTAATCATTTAATTACCACCTTAGATATATAACTCGAACTCTTCAACTTCATTTTCGTTATACTTCTTCTTCAAAAATTCAGTTGCGACATTCTCAAACAACGCTAAAGACAACACATCCTCGTCACTCTTTGCGATATCCTTATACTTTTCCTTAAGCTCTTCAAACTCAGGCTTCAATAAATCAGCAGGACGACAAGTAATAGGCTCTTGGTCACCAATAATCTTCTTCTTAATATCAGGATCAACAGCAGCAGGACTTTGACCATACTTGCCTAATAAATAATCTTTAACTTCCTTAACACACATCTTATATCTCTCGCCATTTAAGACATTAAGAACAGATTGTGTACCAACCATTTGTGACATTGGAGTAACAAGAGGTGGATAACCCAAGTCCTTACGAACCTTAGGAATCTCTCTTAACACTTCCTCATAACGATCCATTGCACCCTGATCTGTTAATTGTTTAATCATATTAGACAACATACCACCAGGTACTTGATAAGTTAAAATATTAGGATTAACTTGGAAAGACTTAGGATTCAACAAACCATTCTTGACATACTTATTAACAATATTAGTCATGATAGGTTCAGCCTTATGAAGCTCATCCATATTAAGCTTTGGATCATATTCAGTTCCCTTAAGCGCATAACACAAAGCTTGAGTAGAAGGTTGTGCAGTACCATTTGAAAGTGGAGACAATGATGTATCCACAATATCAACACCAGCCTTAATAGCTGCCATATAAGTCATCTCACAAATACCAGCAGTACAGTGTGAGTGTAACTCAAGAGGAATCTTGACTTCCTTCTTTAACGCAGTGATTAATTCAGTCGCATCACTAGGTGTTAAAACACCAGCCATATCCTTGATACAAATAGAATCAGCACCAAGCTTCTCAACCTTCTTAGCTAAATCTACATAATATTCAACTGTATGCACAGGGCTTGTTGTATAAGATAAGGCGATTTGACACTCACCGCCGTACTTCTTAGTAGAAGTAACGGCAGTAGACAAGTTTCTCAAATCATTCAAGGCATCAAATACTCTAATGATATCGATACCATTTTCAATAGACTTCTTACAAAACATATCAACAACATCATCAGAATAATGACGATATCCCAAAATGTTTTGACCTCTAAATAACATTTGAAGCTTAGTATTCTTGCATACTTTTCTAACTGCTCTAAGTCTCTCCCATGGATCCTCATTCAAGAAACGCATACAAGAGTCAAAAGTAGCACCACCCCAAACCTCAATCGCATGATAGCCAACTTTATCATAAATCTTGCATAATTCAACTACTTCTTCAGTAGTCATTCTTGTCGCAAATAAAGATTGATGACCATCACGAACAGATGTTTCAACAATTCTTACCATATTTACACCTTATAGCTTAGGGCCAGCCTCAACTAAAGCCTTACCCTCATCATTTGTTTCATACTTCTTGAAATTGTTGATGAATCTATTAGCTAAATCCTTAGCTTTTTCATCCCACATTTCAGGATTTTCATAAGTATCACGAGGATCTAAGATATGAGTATCCACACCCTTTAATTCAGTTGGAACTTCAAAATCGAAATAAGGAATTTTCTTAGTAGGTGCATTATCAATATCATGATTCAAGATAGCATCGATAATACCACGAGTATCCTTGATAGAAATACGCTTACCAGTACCATTCCAACCAGTATTAACTAAATATGCCTTCGCATTAGACTTTTCCATCTTCTTAACTAACTCAGTTGCATACTTTGTAGGATGTAACTCAAGGAACGCTTGACCAAAACAAGCTGAGAAAGTTGGAGTAGGTTCAGTAATACCTCTTTCAGTACCAGCTAACTTAGCAGTGAAACCACTTAAGAAATAATACTTAGTTTGTTCTGGAGTAAGAATTGAAACCGGAGGTAATACACCAAAGGCATCAGCACTCAAGAAAATAACACTCTTAGCAGCAGGAGCACTAGAAACTGGAGTAACGATATTATTAATATAATCAATTGGATAAGATACACGAGTATTCTCAGTTACACTCTTATCAGCGAAATCAATCTCACCATTATCACTTACGGTAACATTTTCAAGCAACGCATCTCTTCTAATCGCATTATAAATATCTGGTTCAGACTCTTTATCAAGGTTGATAACCTTAGCATAACAACCACCTTCAAGGTTGAACACGCCATTATCATCCCAACCATGTTCATCATCACCAATCAATAAACGCTTAGGATCTGTAGACAATGTAGTCTTACCAGTACCAGATAAACCAAAGAAGATTGCAGTATTTTCCTTGTTCATATCTGTATTAGCTGAACAGTGCATACTTGCAATACCCTTTAGAGGCAAGAAGTAGTTCATCATAGAGAACATACCCTTCTTCATTTCACCACCATACCAAGTATTGATGATTACTTGTTCCTTACTTGTGATATTGAAAGCTACACAAGTCTTAGAATGTAAACCTAATTCTTCATAATTTTCAACGCTAGCCTTAGAAGCATTATAAACAACGAAATCAGGTTCAAAGTTTTCTAATTCTTCTGCACTAGGTTCAATAAACATATTCTTAACGAAATGTGCTTGCCAAGCTACTTCAACAATGAATCTAACAGCCATTCTTGTATCTGTATTAGCACCACAGAACGCATCAACAACAAACAAACGCTTGCCACTTAATTCCTTCTTAGCGATTTCCTTAACTGTATTCCAAGTTTCTTCGCTCATAGGATGGTTATCATTTGGATAATCCTTACTAGTCCACCATACAGTATCCTTAGAATTTTCATCCATGACAATATATTTATCCTTAGGAGACCTACCTGTATAAATGCCAGTCATTACATTAACAGCACCAAGATTTGTTTCCTTGCCCTTTTCATAACCTTCTAATTCAGGCTTAGTTTCTTCAGCATACAAGAATTCATATGAAGGATTGTAAACCACTTCCTTAACATCTGAAATTCCATAAACTCCTAAATCAATATTCTTCATCAAAATTTCCTCCCTTGTCTTCAATATAGAAAACAATTTCACGGTTTATTATAATCCAAAGATTAATATTTTCACAAATAAAACACATGGTAATGTAACATTTTTTACTAAAAAATGAAAGCGCTTAACAGATTATAAAATGCTCATATAAAAGAAAAAAGCTATCTCATATACGAAACAGCTCATCTTTTATCATATACCTATTTTTTTAATATTTTTCTAAGTCTCTTTTCGCTTAAGATAACAATCATCATCTTAATAAAATCACCTGGTAAAAATGGTAATACACACGCAAGTAATGAAGGCCATAATGCAGTATGAGTATAAACCATAAACCAAATAGTACCAAAAGTATATAAGACTATTGTACCTAATAACATTCCAAGCATCTTATTTTTCCAGTTATCATAACCAAAATAACTAGATAAAAAAGCTAAAGGTAAGTAGCCAAAGATATAGCCACCCGTCATTCCAAATAAAGCAGCTGCCCCTGAATTAAAGCCACTCAATACTGGAATACCAAATAAGGCTAATAAGATATATACAAATACTACAATTACACCATCCTTATTACCTAGGACAAATGATGTTATCATCACCATCAAAGTCGCAAAAGATAATGGAATAGGACCAATTTTTATTGAAAAAGGTGATACAACAGCCATCAAAGCCGCAAATAGCGATATCAATACTAATCTTTTTGTTTTCATAAAATCCCCCTAAAAAATTTACTGTAGAATTATATCGCAAAAATTAATTCAAAATTGTCTTTAATGCCTCATCCAATTTAGTCACATTATCTTCTCTATCTTCGATATAAGGTGAATCTAATAAGTATTGTTTAATCTTATCAACATTCTCTTTACTTGGTTCAATACCAATTTCCTTTAAAGTTGTTGGCATATTAAATGACTTCATATATTCAATTAAATTATTAATCTCCTTGTAATCTTCATTGAAATATAATTGAGGAATCATACCAACAGCTACAATCTCACCATGCAAGTAATCAATAGCTTCCTTAGTAAATAAAGTACGTACACAGTCATAAAAACTATGAGCGATAGCTGATTGGCCAAAACTTTGAGTCATATTCGCGATAGCACCAGTATAAGCAACCGCAATATAAGTAACATCATTAATAGCCTTCTTATCGTGTTCAATAAAAGCAGCCCTTCCATTTTCCTTCAACATCTCATAAGAATATTCAGCCATCTTATATGCCGCAAAACGCTTAATTTCATTATTCTTAAGAAGCATCTCTTTTTGACCATGTTGAATCTCGATCTTTTTAGCCATGGCATCCAAAATACCAGCTGCGTTATACCTAGAAGGACAAGCCTCAATCACATCATTATCAATAAGCAAAGCATCAAGCTCATGCTCATAACGCCAACAATCCTTCTTACCACCATCTTTTGTATACATGACGCTCATACAAGTATAAGGAGCACAAGTTGAAGCGCTAGTTGGAATATTGATAGTGCCAAAGTGACCATATTCAGCGATTGCTTTAGATAAGTCCATAATCTTACCACCGCCAACGCCAACTACCTCATCCAAGCCTTTTTCAATCATTAGATCACTATATTCTTTAGCCGCCTCATAACAACAGGCACCTGTATGAATAACTATTTCATATCTAATATTTTCTTTATCCAAAGAAGCTAGCAATTTATCTTTAACCGCATCAAAGGCTCTTTTACCAGCCACAATCAAAACATTGTTGGAGAATCTTTTAATTTCTTCACCAGCTTTTTCCATCAAATTAGCCTCTTGACGATATCTACCGCAGCCAATTTTAATCGCTAAATCAAGTTTAATTTCTTCCATTTTAATCCACCTCTTATCATATTATACAAATTTTTGTATATACATTAAATAACGTTAGAATATATATCTATGACATATTATTTGATACAATTAATTCCATGGAAAATAAAAAAGCCCTTAGTGAAGAAATATATCAACACTTATTAGATCAAATATTTAATGGGGAACTAAATCCTAATGATAAGATAACCGAAAACAGTCTTGCTTTAAACTTTCAAACATCACGTACGCCAATAAGAGAAGCCATGCGTAAGCTTGAAAGTCAAGGACTACTTAAGATTTATCCTAATCGTTATGCTGAAATAGCTTCTTTTACCAAAAAAGAAATTAATGATATAGGTGTCATTAGATTATCGCTTGACATCTTAGCTATCAAGTTAGCTATTATTTATAGTACTAAAAACGATTTTCTTAGACTAAAGGAAATAGCTGAAAATTGTTATTCAGCTTATGAAAATAATGATGGGCTAAGGAGAAGACAATTAGATACTAGATTTCATGAATATCTATGCGAACTTTCAAAGAATGAATTACTTCTTTCCATGCAAAATGACTTATCTTTAAAGATTCAGTTCTTATTACTACATAATAATTTACCAGATGTGGAAGACGTGGAACATATTAAACAACACATTGAAATTGCAAATGCCTTAATTAATGGAAATGAAAAAAAGGCCATCGAAATAGATATCGATCACCTTTATGAATTCTATAACCTAGATGTACCACTAGACTTCTTCAAATAATACAAATATTCTTCTAACAATTGGTCATACATAAAAGATGGTGACCAATTTTTGTTGATTTCAGTTTCAATCGCCTTTAAAGGAACTTTAATACCAGTCATCCTAAGCGTCTTAAGTATAAAATCTACATCACCTTCATTAAAATCACATAATACCATCATACCCAACTCTTTATATGTAGGTAAAAATTCAATTTCAATATTTAGCTTAGTCAACAAATCGATTAATTGTTTATTATCATCTAAATTCATCAATTTAATCTTCATAGAGACACTTGATTATTCCCACCGCATTAGATGCAGCGCCCTTTCTAATCTGATCTCCTGAACAGAATAAAGAAATACCACCTTCAAGCACCCTATCTTCTCTAATTCTACCAACATAAACCTTATCTTGATCACTTGTAACAAGTGGCATAGGATACTTATTATCTAAGACATCATCATATAAGATAACACCATCTTCTTTACTTAAAGCTTCTTTTACTTCATTTACACTCAAAGCTCCTTCACATTTTAAAGATACACTTATACAATGGCTTCTTAAAACAGGAACTCTAACACAAGTACAAGTAACTCTCAAATCATCATTATGAAGAATCTTCTTGCCCTCATTCTCCATCTTCATCTCTTCACTTGTATAAAGATTATCCTTTAAAGAACCAATACAAGGAATACAGTTATAAGCTATAGTATATGGAAAAACAGAAGGCTTATAATCAATATCATTAATCTCGTTATTCAACTCATCAATACCACCCTTACCAGCACCGGAAACAGCCTGATAAGTAGAAGCTACCATTACCTTAACCTTAGACAATTTATTTATCGCATTAATTGCCATCAAAGTAATAATGGTAGAACAATTAGGATTAGAAATAACCCCTTTATGTTTCTTAACATCATTTCCATTAATCTCAGGAACAATCAAAGGAACATCATCATCCATTCTAAATGCACTTGAATTATCAATAAAGACAGCACCAACTTTTACAATATCATCTTTGTATTGTTTAGCTACTTCATTACTACTAGCACCTAGTACCACATCCAAACCCTTAAAAGAATCGTGATTTACTTCCTTAACTTCATAATCCTTATCCTTAAATTTAATGATTTGACCAGCACTTTTCTTGCTTGCCAACAATACTAAATCATCCACTGGAATCTCTTGTTCAATTAGACAATCTAACATTTGTCTACCAACAGCACCTGTAGCTCCTAAAATTCCTATTTTCATTTAATAAACCTCTTATATATAACTTCTATTGTCTTTTGGTAGTTTTCATCATCAACACCAACTAAGATGGAAATTTCATCAGCACCCTGAGAAATAGTCCTAATATTAATTCCATTTTCACCTAATAACGAGAATATTTCACCAGAAATACCCTTACGCTCTTTCATTCCCCTACCTACAACACAAACAAGTGATAAATTATCATAAATTGATACTTCTTCACAGTTTAAGGTATTCTTAATCTCATTAGATAATTCATAGGCATTATGCTTAATATCCTCTTTATCTACAATGATAGAAAAAGAATCAATGCCAGTAGTAACCATAACCACTGGAATCTTATAATGTTCAAAAATATCTAAAGCCTTCTTTAAAAAGCCAATCTCAGAACTAGAATTAGACTTAACGATATTCATAACCATAAAATCTTTTCTTCCTGTAATTCCTGTAATAGGTAAGACCTTATCTTGATCAGTTACATTACTTACAATAATGGTACCTGGATCAAATGGCTTATTAGTATTTTTAATATTAATAGGAATATTTTTAATCTTAACAGGATAAATAGACTCATCATGCAAGACACTAGCTCCCATATAAGACATTTCCCTTAGCTCACTATAAGTAATGATATTGATTTGTTTAGGACTATTAATAATACGAGGATCACATACATAAATACCACTGACATCAGTCCAATTTTCATACATCTTCGCATCACATATATTAGCTAATAAAGCACCAGTAATATCACTGCCACCTCTGCTCATCAGTCTTAAGACACCATTTGGTAAGCTACCATAAAACCCTGGCACTACAATCTTTTTATTAGTATTTAGATGTGGCATAAACCTCTTATAAGTATCTTCAATATCAATACTGCCATCATATTTAAAGCTTATCACATCGCGAGCATCAACAAACTCAGCATTTAAATATAAAGCTAATAACCTACTAGATAGAAACTCACCGCTTGCTACTACTTCATCATTATTTTTATTAGCTTCTAACAAACATCTTATCTTTTCTATTTCGCTATCCAAGTCAAAAGAAATATTTAGTTCATCAATAATCGCCTTATGCTTAAGATAAATCTTCTCTAAAATATCATCATAAGACATTCCATATTTCTTATGAGCTAAACACAAATATAACAAATCAGTAACCTTATGATCATTTTTATCAGCCTTTCCACATGCTGAAGCGACAATCACTTTTCTTGTATCATCACTTTCTACAATTGATTTAATCTTTTTATATTGTGTGGCATTAGCTAATGAGCTACCACCGAATTTGCATACTTTAATCATCTAACACCTCACAAACAAAATCATCATCTTTTATCATTTTCTTCAATTCATTAATACTTTTATCTTTAACTAAACCAATGCCTCTAATATAATAATCGCCCTTAACATCGTCATAATCAGGTAGTTCAAACTTATCGATTCTTCTATTAAATGAATTATCTATATCCTTTAGATCCCTAACAACATTACTAGCAGTAGGAAGTTCTCCAGCTCCCTGTCCTGTTAGATAAATATTACCCAAGTCTTCACCCGCAACCATGAAACAATTATTATTCAAAGTTATACTACTAAAAGGGCCAGACTTAACTAAAGAAGGCATGACCGTTAAACAATTATTAACATTCTTAGCTAACAAGATGCATCTATAGCCATTATTCTTAAAATATTCCATATCAATCTTTTTGATATGACGAATACCCTTAATAAATAAGTCTTCTAATTTATATGCCTTATCAAAAGATAATAATGAAGCTAATACAAGTTTATTAGCACTATCAATTCCATCGATATCATCACTTGGATCTTTTTCAGCATAACCTAAATCTTGCGCTTGTTTCAAAGCTATGTCAAAATCCAAATTATTGGTATACATCTGATCAAGAATATAATTACTAGTACCATTCATAATACCAGCTACACTAATAATCATATCAATATTGGCAATTCTATTAATCTCATGTAATACTGGAATACAACCACCACAGGCACTTGAATATAATAATGAAACATTATTTTCGATAGCTAAATCGTTAATTTCTTTTAAATACTTAACCAACATCTTCTTATTAGATGTGACAACATTCTTACCGCTTCTTAAAGCCTTGGCACAATATTTGAAAGGTATATCATCACCACCCAAACATTCGACTACTGTATCTATTTCAGGGTCATCAACTATATCTTCGATACTATTAGTCTGTAAAATAGGATCACTAATATTTCTTTCAAGTATCCTTTTAACCTTAATATTATTCTTAGAAGCTATCTTATAGACACCTCTTCCAACTACTCCATATCCTAAAATTCCTATAACCATAACTGTCCTTTCTTTACGAACACTTGTTTACTAACAAAAAACATAGTATCATTTTTAAAGTAAATAAACAAGGTAGGTAATTATGAGATATTTAAACACAAGAGATAATAATGAAATCGTAAATATAAAAGAAGCCATCATCAACGGTTTAGCCAAAGATGGTGGTCTTTATGTTCCAGAACATATTGATAAAATTGATGATATTTATAAACTAAAAAATTATTCTTACCAAGAATTAGCTTTATATATCCTTAATCAATTCATTGACTATGATATTAGCGAATACATTGATAAAGCATATGACAAAAACTTCGACAACGAAAAGATTTGCCCTGTTAAAAAAGTAGGCAACAATTATTTCCTAGAACTATTCCACGGCCCTACTTCAGCATTCAAGGATGTAGCTTTACAACTTTTACCATATATATTAACTTCTAGTTCAAGCGATGATAAAGACATTGTTATTCTAAGCGCTACAAGTGGTGATACTGGTAAGGCTGCCTTAGAAGGTTTTAAGGATGTAGCCAAGACAAGAATTACTATTCTTTATCCTAATAAAATGGTATCAAAGGTCCAAGAAAGACAAATGACAACCACTAAGGGTAATAATACTGATGTTATTGCGATAAATGGTAACTTCGATGATTGTCAATCAATGGTTAAGGATATCTTAGAGAATCATAAATCAGACAAGATTCATCTCACTAGTGCTAATTCTATTAATATCGCTAGATTACTACCACAAATCGTTTATTATTTCAGTACTTATTATGAATTATTAAATAATGATGAAATAGCTATTGATGAACGAATTGATTACTATGTACCAACTGGTAATTTTGGTGACATTCTTGCAGGCTATATCGCTAAAGAAATGGGGCTACCTATTAATAAATTAGTTTGTGCCTCAAACTCTAATAACGTCTTAACTGACTTTATTAATACCGGAATATATGACATCAATAGAGACTTCATTAATACTATGGAACCATCTATTGATATCTTAATATCTAGTAACCTTGAAAGACTTTTATATCTTAAGAGTAAGGATACAAATCTAATAAAAGAATTAATGTTTTCTTTAAAGAATAATAAGAAATATACTATACCAAACTCTTTACTCACAAGTATTCAAAATGACTTTGTAGGTATCTATGCATGTGAAGAAGAAGTAAAAGAAGCTATTAAAGAAGTATATGATAATAATCATTATTTAATTGACCCTCATACCGCCGTAGCTTATATCGCTTCTAAGAAATATGATACAAAACATAAGAAAGTTATTTTAGCTACTGCATCACCTTATAAGTTCTCTAAGGATGTTTATAAGTGCTTAACAAATGAAGATATAGTGGATAATCTAGAAGCTATTGAAACTTTAGAAAACTACACTAATATTGAAGCACCTTCTAATCTAAAAGAACTAAAGGATTTACCTATAAGATTTAAAGAAGTCTTTAATCTAAACAATAAAGACTTATTAATTAAGAAATTGGAGAAAAATAATGATTAAGTATCAAGTACCTGCTACAACAGCTAATTTAGGCATCGGCTTTGATTGTTTAGGAATGGCCATAAACATTTATGATTACTTTGAAGTTGAATATAATGATACATTCAACTTAAATGGTTTTATTAGCGATTCAATAGAAGACAGTCTATTCATTCATTCATACAAGAAGGTTTGTGAATACAAACATGACGATATAAAACCAATAAAAGTTAAATGTATCGCCAATGTGCCAGTAAGTAGAGGCCTAGGTTCTAGTAGTTGTATGATTGTAGGCGGTATCTATGCCTATAACATCTTAAATAATAATTGTTTAAGCAAGGAAGAAATGCTAGAAATAGCTGCTGAAATAGAAGGACATCCTGATAATGTAGCCCCATGTATCTATGGTGGCTTGTGTGTAAGCAGTGATAATGAAACTTTAAAACTTAAAGTTAGTAACAAATGGCACTTTGGAGTCTTTATACCACCATATGAAGTAAGAACTGAGGATGCACGTAAGGTTATTAAATCCAATATTGATAGAAATGATGCAGTTAGTAATATAGCTAATGCGATTAAAACCATCTACGCTCTAGAACACTTTGATAAAAAGCACATCTTATCAATCACTAAAGATAGGATCCACGAACCATATCGCAAGCCTTTAATTAAAGACTTTAATAACTTTCAATCGACTGCCCTCAAGGCAGGAGCCCTAGCTCTTGTCATCTCCGGTTCCGGTAGTACATGTCTTACAGTTTCTGACAAGAGATTAGATATAGATGAATATTTCCAAAATGTAAAGGTAGATAAGGAAGGAGTAAAATGTCTAAAGAGTTCTTAATAGTCGAAAAAAGTCTACTACCTAAGTGTTTTGAAAAAGTAGTAGAGGCTAAGGAAATGCTTAATAATAATGAATCAATTACTAATATTTGTAAGAAATGTGGCATTTCTAGAAGTACTTTTTATAAGTATCAAGATAAGGTCTTTCCTTATAAGGAAGGAATACACGAAAGAAAATTGGTTTTATCTTTAGACTTGTTTCATAAAACTGGTGCTTTGTCTAAGGTTTGTGATGCCCTTTCTAAAGTTGGTATATCAATCATTACTATCTCTCAAGCTGTACCTTTAAAGGGTATTGCCCCTGTTATGGTTTCGTTAGATATCAGTGAAATGGATATGTCACTTGATGATTTTAAGAAATATTTAAGGGAAATTAGTGAAATCAAAGAATTGAGAATAATATCTTATGAGTAAATAAAAATGCAGGGTTACCTGCATTTTCATATTAATCAATATCTTTAGTAGCTACTACATCAATACCAGTATGGGCAACATCTTTAATTAAGACATCGCCAATCTTGATAGGCACCTTTACCTTGGCAGCTCTGATTTCTTTCATACAATCAAAGATTTTACCCTTAGGTAGAGCATCCTTAGTCTTGCACGAAACTCTTTTGCCATTAAGAACATCAATAGTAGATGTGATAATGCGCACTGGATTAGTTATTTCATTTTTGGCATAACGCTGCCCATTAGGACAAGTATTGCCGCTTACTTCAATATTTTCACCATCAATCTTAACAGTTAAGTTACATCCTAAAGGACAACCAATACAAATCATATCTTTAGTTTCCATACTAATCCTCCAAAGAAAGCGTTATTTCCTTAGCACCTTCTAAGTCTTTTTTAGTTAAGATGATTTGTTCCATCTCACCTGGTGCCATAACTTTCTTCTTTACTCTTTTAATCTCTTCATCGTCTTTAAAGACAACTAAATTCTTATTTTTATAAACATCAGCTACTCTAAAACGGATAAGTACTGTTTTATCTAAATGTTTAATATCAATATAAGAAGGAACACTATAACGTACACCATTCTTGGTATTGATCTTAATCATGTCACTTCTCACATTACCTTCTTTTAAATACTTAACAACGCCCTTACCAGCATTAGAAGCTTCATTTGAAACATAATCAACTAGATCATGGACATGTAAGACATTACCACAGGCAAAGATACCATCAACATTTGTTTCTAAATTATCAGAAACAACTGGACCCCCAGTAATTCTTGATAATTCTACTTCAGCCATCTTACTTAATTCATTCTCTGGTAATAAACCAACTGAAAGTAATAAAGTATCACACTTATATTCCTTTTCAGTTCCTTTTATTGGCTTACGATGTTCGTCAACTTCGGCGATGACAACGCCCTCAACTCTTTCCTTACCCTTAATATCAATAACGGTATGGCTTAAGAGTAATGGAATATCAAAGTCATTTAAACACTGAACAATATTTCTTTTTAAACCACCAGAATAAGGCATGACTTCTGCAACACACTTAACCTTAGCACCCTCTAAACTCATTCTTCTTGCCATAATTAGGCCAATGTCACCTGACCCTAGAATTACCACTTCCTTGCCAACTTGATAACCATCAATATTTAAAAGCTTTTGAGCACTACCAGCACTATAAACACCAGCTGGTCTAAAGCCCGGAATATTTAAGGCACCCCTACTTCTTTCACGACAGCCCATTGCCAAGACAATAGCCTTAGCCTTAATTGTATTTAAGCCATCTATTTTAGAAACATAAGTAATCTCTTTATCCTTAGTGATATTGATTACCATTGTATCTAACTTATATTCAATACCAGCTTCCTTAACCTTATCAATATATCTTTGAGCATATTCAGGACCAGTCAACTCTTCCTTGAAAGTATGTAGACCAAAACCATTATGAATACATTGGTTAAGAATACCGCCTAACTTATCATCTCTTTCAATGATTAAAATAGAATCAATACCCTCTTCCTTAATGCTTAAGGCACTAGCTAAACCAGCTGGACCACCGCCAATAATTACAACATCATAGTCCATCATCTTCACCTAACTTTCCAAGAATCATTCTAGATTTCGCATTATTCTTAGTAATCTCTTCTTCCTTAACTCCCAATTCTCTAGCCAATATTTCAATTGTCTTAGGACAACAGAAACCAGCCTGACATCTTCCCATGCCAGCAGTAGTTCTTCTTTTAATCGCATCTAAAGAAGTAGCTTTGATTGGACTATTAATCGCATCAATAATTTCACCTTCAGAAACATCATTACAACGACAAATGATATTGCCATATAAAGGATTTTGTTTAATAAGTTCGCCACGCTCTTTATAACTCAAATGTTTTAAGTGGACTAAACCTTTTCTTGTAGAAATAAAATTATCCTTAAGACTTGGTTTTAACTTTTCAACAACCATCTCACAAATCATCTCACCAATAGCTGGAGCGCTAGTTAAACCAGGAGACTCGATACCAATCGCATCAAAGAAATTATCATTAGCCTCTTCAATAATAAAGTCACCTGTATCACCCTTAGCTCTTAAGCCTGAGAAAGATGTAATAATCTTATTATTTGGTAAAGACTTAACTGATTTTAGCGCATTAGTTAAGACAAAATCCAAATCACTCGCATAAGTGCCAGTATCCTCTTTATCATCAATATCGGTAGCGCTAGGACCTACCAACAAGTTACCATGAACAGTAGGTGTAACCAAAACACCCTTACCCTTAGCAGTAGGAAGTTGGAAAATAGTATGCGATACAAAATCACCTAAGTCAATATCATATAAACAATAATCGCCCTTACGAGCAGTTATAGTTCTTTTTTTCTCACAAATCATATTATGAATCACATCGCCATATAAACCAGCTGCATTAACAACACATCTTGTTTCATATTGGTTATTGATTAAATAATGATCATTAATTTTTTTAATTTCCTTAACTTCAGTATTAAGAATTACTTCCGCGCCATTTGCCACCGCATTCTCAGCCAACGCAACATTCATCTCAAAAGGACAAATAATTGCACCAGTATTAGCCAATAAGGCATACTTTACATTATCACTTAGATTTGGTTCTAACTTTAAAACCTCATCATGATTTAAGATATGTAAATCCTTGACACCATTAGTAATACCACGATTATAAAGTTCTTCCAACTTTGGATAATCTTCTTCATCAAAACACAATACTAGAGAACCATTATTCTTGTAGGCAAAATTTAAATCCTTGGCAAGCTCTTTAATCAACTCATTACCCCTCACATTAAGCTTAGCCTTTAAACTGCCACTCTTAGCATCGTGCCCTGCATGAACAATCGCACTATTAGCCTTACTAGTTCCAGAACAAACATCCTCTTCCTTCTCCAGTAAAGCAACCTTTAGGTCATACTTAGATAGTTCTCTTAAAATGGAACATCCAGTTACACCACCACCTATTACAATTACATCAAACATCTTATACTCATTTTAACATATCCCTTATAAAGTAAATGTTATAATTAACAGGTATGAAAACAAAAGAAATAGACGATAAGACATTAGACGAATTTGTCTTTAATAGTAACAAGTCACATTTTATGCAAACAAGTGCCTGGAAAGACGTATCAAAAAACAGAGGATATATCCCTCATTGTCTAGGCCTATATGAAAACAACAATCTAAAGGCTACAGCCTTAATGTTAGAAAAGAAAATTGGACCCTATTCAACTTATTATTGTCCAAGAGGCTTTATTTGCGACTACAGTGACAAAGAACTACTAAAGAACGTAATTGAAACATTAAAAACTTATACTAAAAAGAACCATGGTCTTTATTTTAAAATTAACCCTGATATCATCATTGCCAAGCTAGATGGTGATGCCAATAGAATTGAGACCTATGATACTTTTGGATTAATTGACTTCTTTAAAGAAAACGGTGGTAATTTTAGAGGCTTCACAACCAAATTCACAGAAAGCTCAGCACCGCGCTTTACCTTTAGAGTAGATGTTAGTCAAAGTGAAGAAGACTTATTCAAGAATCTACATAACACTACTAAAAAGATTCTAAAAGATAAGAACCCTTACGAAGTAACTATCACTAAAAACGAAGAAGGTGCCCTAGATGACTTCTACAAGGTGATGAAAGAAACATCCCTTAGAAAGAAAATGTTTGTAGAATCTTATGATTATTTTAAGAACTTCTATGAAAATCTTAAAAATAAGAATGAAGCAGATATCTATGTAGCTAGCATCAATTCTAATAGATTAAAAGAAATCTTTAATAATAAGCTAGCTGCTGTTGATAAAGAAATCGATACCGTTAATCAAAGACCTGATGGTCCCAAGAAAGAGAATAAATTAAAGGATTTAGCACAAAAGAGAAATAAGATTCTTAAGCTAAAAGCCGAAGTTGATGAATTAAAGGAAGAAAGAATTGTCTTATCTTCAATCATAACAGCTAAATTTAAAGACAAAGTATGGACAATCCACGGTGGCAACAGTGATCAATTATTATTCTTAAATGCCAACTATGAACTTTACTATCACATTCTTTTAGACAGCAAAAAAGAAGGATATACAACAGTAGACTTCTATGGATCGGAAGGAAAAGTTGATAAAGATAGTCAAATCTACGGTATTTATTTATTTAAATTAAGATTTGGTGGTGACTTTGTAGAATTTGTCGGTGAATTTGACTTTGTCACAAGACCCCTAGCTAATAAGATTATTTCTAATCTTTTAAAAGCTAGAAGAAGAATTTTATATCACCGTTCTTTAAAAGGAAATTAAAATGATAAAAGAAATTAAAAAAGAAGATTTTAATAGTATCTCCAAAACATTTGACAATGTTACTTTTTATCAAACAAGCAACTGGGCCGATTTAAAATCTTATACCAACTGGAAAGGCTTATATTTGGCTTATGAAAAAGATAATCAAATAAAAGCTTGTGGTCTATTCCTATTAAAGAAAATGCCACTATTAAACAGCTACATGGCCTATTGTCCTAGAGGTTTCTTAATAGATTATAACGACAAAGAATTATTAACTAAGGTAAACAAAGAACTTATAGCTTATTTAAAAAACAAAAAAGTCTTCGAACTAATCATGGACCCCTATGTTTTATTAAATCATAGAGATATTGATGGAAATATTATTGAAGATGGATTTGACAATCATGATGTAGTTAATCAGCTTGTTTCTTTAGGCTATAAACATACAGGCTATAACCTATATTATGAAAATTTACAACCTCGTTTCTTATTCAGATTAAATATTAAAGACAAGACTATTGATGAAATCTATAAGGGTTTTAAGAAAGAAGCTAAAAGAAGAGCCAATAAAAAAGACTTCTTTGGGATTAATGTTAGAGAACTAAAAGAAGATGAAATTGAAGTTTTTAAAGATTTAATGAATAAAACTTCAATTAGAAAAGGCTTTATCGATAGACCCCTTGGTTACTACAAACAAATGTATTCAACTTTATCTAAAGATAAAATCTTAAGATATATGGTTGCAGAAATCGATGTTGATAAGTGCCGTAAGAATGCTGAAGCTGAAATATCAAAAATTAGTAAACGTGTTGAAAAACTAATGGAACATGAAGCTTCTAATGCAGGTAGAATCAAGGAAGAAAAGGTTACTATTAATTCTAATCAAAAGATTATTGAACAATTAGATATTTTAGAAAAAGAAAAAGGTAAGATAGTGCCATTAAGCGTTGTCTGCCTATTAACCTATGGTAAAGAAGCTATAATGTTGTTGGCAGGAAATGATGAAGATTACTTGCAACACTTTAACACTTCTAATATCATCGTAGCCGAACTTATCAAGTTATGTAAAAACGAAGGCTATGATTATTACAACTTCTATGGCATCACCGGAAACTTTGATCCAAAGAGTGAATCTTATGGCTTATATACTTATAAGAAACAATATGGTGGCGAAGTTGTAGAATTAATTGGTCAATTTGAATATCAAATTAATTCACTTGTAAAACATCTTTATGACATCATGTTGAAAGCTTATAAACTTACAAAAAAATAGGGTAATACCCTATTATGCCGACGTAGCTTAGTTGGTAGAGCAACGCACTCGTAACGCGTAGGTCGTAGGTTCAAACCCTATCGTCGGCACCATTTGTATAAAACGTCCATATGGACGTTTTAATATTGTCCTTTAATGCTTATTTCTCGCTTTTTTTATTATTCAACAGTTACAACCTTAGCTAAATTTCTAGGCTTATCCACATCTCTATTAAGAAGTAGTGCTAAATCCTTAGCCAACAATTGGAATATGACAATACTTGCCATCTCCTCTATTTCCTTTTTACCATCAGGAATCAAAATAATTTCATCAAATACATTTGTATTCAATTTATCATTAGTCACAAGAATAATCTTAGCCTTCCTAGATTCACATTCCTTTAGATTACTAACAATCTTCGTGTTAAGCTTTTCATCCAAACTCAAACCAATCACCACCGTTTTATCATCAATAAGGGCAATAGGACCATGTTTAATCTCACCACCCATATAAGCATTCACATTGATATAAGCTAACTCCTTAATCTTCAATGCTGCCTCTAATAAGCTTGTATAATCATTAGCTCTACCTATCATGAAGATTTCTTTTCCTACTAAAGCCTTACTTAATTGATTAATGTCATCTTCCTTTGTAAAGATTTCTTCAATCATTGAAGGTAACTTATACAAATCAATTATCTTAGTTTTAACCTCATCTATACTGATCTTATCTTTTATTAAAGCTAAATAGTAGGCAAAGAGTCTTAGAACCAATAACTGTGATGTATAAGCTTTAGTGGATGCTACCGACATCTCTCTTCCAGCCAATGTTAATAAATGATAATCCGAAATATGAACTAATTCACTATTTTCAACATTAACAAGTGATAATAGTTTAGCCCCATAAGATTTACCATACTTTGCAGCTTCGATCGTATCAATGGTTTCTCCTGATTGTGACAAGGCAATCAACAAAGTCTTATCATCGATAAAATGCTCATGATAAATAAATTCACTTGCAACCTCAACAATCACCGGTATCTTAACATACTCTTCTATCGTACTTTTAGCCATCAAAGAAGCATGATAAGAAGTACCACAGGCCACAAAACATATCTTATTGATATTTTTTAAAGAATCAAAACCAAAATTAGGTAAATCATCTTTTACATAATTATTTAAACAATGTCTTAATACCTTAGGCTGCTGGTGGATCTCCTTATCAAGATAAGTGTTATATTCCCCAAGTTCATTAACATTCTTTTCATTTATCTTTTGAAAATTAACATCTATTTTATTTAGATTCTTATCATAAACAGCTATAGCTTTATCATTAGTGGCTAAGATACAATCTTCTGGCAAGATACTATAATCATCAAAGTAATTAGTTAAAGGTAGCACCTCACTAGAAATCATAATCTCATTGTCTTTGTATCCAAACACCAAAGGACTTACATGTCTTGTCGCATAAATAGTATCTTTTTTATCATCAAACATCATCAATAAAGCATAAGTACCCATCAACTGGGAACAAACCTTAGTAATTGTTTCTAAGACGTTACCATCATAAAACTCATTTAAAAGAGCAGCTATAACTTCACTATCTGTTTCTGACTTCAAACCACTCAAATTATATTCTTCCTTAAGCTCTTTATAATTTTCAATTATCCCATTATGAACAAGAGTGACCCTACCAACTTTAAAAGGATGAGCATTCTTATCACTAACAACACCATGAGTAGCCCATCTAGTATGGCCTATGCCACATTTAGAATTAAAACTATTAGCTTTCAATAATTCTTCTAAGTCAGCAGTTCTACCTGCCTTTTTAAATACTTCAATTTTGCCACTATTAAAAAGACCTACACCAACACTATCATAACCACGGTATTCTAATAAACTAAGACTCTTAATTATTACATCGTAGGCATTATTAAAACCCACGCAACCAATAATTCCGCACATATATTTTTCTCAACTTTCTATTATTATCAATCATATCTATTGGACTAAATTTGTTTTAGAATCACTTCTATATTTGTTAGTCCATTCGCAGTAGACACTACGGAAGGTACCCGCCGAAAAATTCGATAAACCTTCTCCTCGTTAACCCACCAAAAGGTTCTTGGCGCTAGTTGAGAAATAAGCATTCAAAGAACAATATTAAAATTATATACCAAAAAGGTGGACATCAATCCACCTAATATCCTTGTTTCTTAAAATAATCCGCAATCTCAAGAATTAAATCCTTAGAAGCGATATGAGATGAATGGCCACCTTTCTTAAACGTTACGGAATAGCCATCATACTTGTACTTCTCTAAAGTCTCGGTAATATCCCATTGAGACAAGTTCAAATAAAAGTTATCCATATCACCACCTCTTAAATGAATCTTGCCTTTGAGATCTTTCATGATTTCCTTATGATGTTTCTTTAAATAAACATTTAAATCATAATTATCATGCCAATACTTAACAACCTTACGATTAATCTTACCAGTAAATGGATCAAAGACATTCATAGGATATCCATCTTCTCCAACTGGCGAATATACAGCCTCCCAAATACCCCATTGACCCTGTCCATGGGCTTTATCACCACCTAGTGCTAATTCATAATCATTCTCATCCTTAACCGTCCAAATAACATTACCCTTAGTATCACGATAAGCAGGTCTTTCTACCTTACACCATTCATGATTTAAATAATAGGCATTGTCATCATTATATAAATCAATTAATTGAAAACCATGGAAATCCATACCATCAGGACAAAATGGCCAAGTACCACCAAAGAACTTTGGATAGAAAAGTTGTAAAGCCATAGACTCCCAACCACCAGTAGAACCACCAGCCAAAGCACGGGCACCACTTTCCTTATAACCACCAAACATTTCTTCAATATAAGGTATAGCCTCAGTTACTAACGCATCACCATAGGGACCCAAATTAGCTGAATTAACATGATAAGAATCATCATAGAAAATATTCGCATCTCTAAAAGACACAATAATCATTTCAGGCGCTTCATTATCCCAGAATTCTGTAAATTCTTTATCACTTTCTTCATCATGACCATAACGCAAAGGAACTCTATCCTTTGGCCAATGACCTTGCCAATAAAGAATTGGATACTTTTTAGACGCATCATAATTATGTGGCAATAAGACATTAGCACCAAAATACATATCATGATTCCAGAAGTCTGATAATAACTTAGAATGTATCTTTACATACTTGATATTTTCCTTATCTTCATAATTACCTTGTTGAGTCACCATGCCTTCTTTTAATTCATAAGGTAATTCAATTTCCTTATCTAAAGTTAAACTAATCTCTTGTTTACCATAGTTAACAGTAAGCACATCACTATAAAGATTATATGGATTCTCCTTAAAATTGCCACCGCCACCATGATCCTCCATACCATAAACAGTATGACCATCACTTCTTTCATACTTTGAATATTTAATAAAGAAAGCTTGAACTTCTAACTTCTTATGGGGAATTTCTTCAAATTTAAAGGGCCAACCTAAAATATGATTAGCTTGTTCTAATAAATCAATTTCATCACCTGGCATTAAGCCATAGAATGTAACCCCAAAGAAAGGACAACCATCATTTAAAGAAATATGATTAAATAATTGCTTATCCTTTTTCTTATTTGGCTTATCTACGATAAATAGTAAACGACCATTTAATTCTTCTTTTATTGTTTCTGGAACCTTAATTTTAATTGAAAACATTATTTAATCTCCTTATCAAATCCAAAGTATTTAAGCGCATTGTTGTAAGAAATGCCCTCAACTAATTCTCTCAAATTATCTTCATCATATGGATACTCACCATTTTCAACTAAGCTACCAATATAATTGCACATAATCCTTCTAAAATATTCATGTCTTGGATAAGATATAAAACTTCTAGAATCTGTAAGCATTCCCACAAAATTGCCTAACAAGCCACCATTGGCCAATGAATTCATTTGTTTAAGCATACCAGTCTTATTATCATTAAACCACCAAGCACTGCCATGTTGAATCTTAGCTACACAATCATCATTTTGGAAGCAACCAATTATTGTATCTATAAGCTCATCATCATTAGGATTTAAACTATATAAGATAGTCTTAGGCAAACCATTTAAATTCATATGATCAATTAATTTAACCATCTTATCAGCAGGTGCATAATTATTAATTGAATCATAGCCAGTATCAGGAGCGCTAATTAAACTATTATTATTTCTTAAACAACCAAAATGAAGTTGCATCACAATACCCTTTTCACGATATTTCTTAGAAAAATACAACAACATATAAGTCTTGTAGGCATCAACCTCTTTTTGACTTAAAATTTCTCTATTCATAGCCTTCAAGAAAATATCTTCTACATCACCTTCTTCATACATCAAGTAATCTAGACCATGATCTGCAACCAAACAACCCTTAGATACAAAATAATCAATTCTGATATCAAGTGCTTTTAATAAGGAATCTAAAGATTCAATTTTTACATTTGAAACATAAGATAACTTATCAATATAATCCTTAAATCCTTCTTTGTTGATATTTACAACCTTATCTGGTCTAAAAGCCGGTAAGACAACTGTAGAAAAATCTTTATCTTCTTTGATTAAATCATGATACTTTAAATCATCAATGGGATCATCAGTAGTACATAAAAGTTTTACATTAGAATCGCTTATAATCTTTTTAGCCGACATTGTCTTTAACTTTTCGTTGCAAAGTTCAAACACTTCTTTGCAAGTCTTGCTATTTAAGACTCCATCATAACCAAAATATCTTTTAAGTTCCAAGTGTGACCAATGATATACAGGATTACCGATAGCCTTTTCTAAAGTCTTGGCAAAATAGTAGAATTTTTCAAAATCACTACCATCGCCTGTAATATATTTTTCATTAACGCCATTAGCCCTCATCAAACGCCACTTATAATGATCGCCACCAAGCCATAGTTTTGTTATTGAAGAGAACTTTTTATCCTCAGCAATTTCCTTTGGTGAAATATGACAATGATAATCCACAATAGGCATCTTAGATGCATAATCAAAATATAATTTCTTACTTACTTCATTTTCTAATAAGAAATCTTCATCCATAAACTTTTTCATAGCTTTGTACTACCCCTTTCAATAAATTCACAATCAATAACTTGTTTCTTAGAAACTTTTTCATTATTGATAACCTTTAACAAAGTCTTTACCGCTAAATCACATAAGTCTTCAATCTTAGAATCAATAGAACTTAATTCTTTAACAGAACACAGGCATAATTCAGAATTATTGTAGCCAACAACACTTACTTTATCTTCTATACCCCTTGAATAAGCTAATTTTAAGGCACCAATTGCCATCGCATCATCAGATGCGATAACCCCATCAAATTCAATGTTTCTTTCTTCTAAAATTTTGTAAGTATCCATTATCGAATTAGGCACAAAAATCAAATTATTCTTATCGATCAAAATACCATTATCTTTTAAAGCCAACTCAAAACCTTGCATCTTCTTCTTCAAACTATAGGAATATGAATCAAACAAGAAAATAATTCTCTTCCTGCCCTGTTTAATAAGCATATCAGTAGCCTTATATACAGCCTTTTTATTATCAGTTAAGACACAATAGATATTTTCGTAATTAAGATAACCATTGATTAAGATTACTGGCATCTTCAACGCTGCATCCTTTAGATATTCAATATCCTTATTACCATGATCCTTGGCATAGTTAGAACCAACCAAAAATAAGGCATCAATCCTTCTATCAATCAAAGATTTAACACATTCAACTTTAGATTCAAAATCATAACCTGAACACATCAAGATACAATCATATCCATAGTTTCTTAATTGTTTCTCTAGAAAAGAAACCCCCTTAGCCATATATCTATCCGCAATATTAGGACACATAATACCAACTACCATTGACTGTTCTAGATTTAAACTGCGCGCAAAAACATTAGGCTTATAACCATATGCAGCCATAACATCTTCAACCTTTTTCTTGGTCTTTTCACTGACTCTATCACTACCATTTATTACTCTAGATACGGTCGCAATAGATACTTTTGATAATTTCGCAATGTCGTAAATGTTCATAGTATATGTAAGTAGTTACACTTATACTATTAAAATAACATAAATTAGAAAAAAACTGTAGATTAATCAAATATTTTGTGCTAGATTATAAGTGAAATGTAAGTACTTACACAAAGGAGAAAATATGAACAGTTTCATTAAAATTAATCCCCTTGATGATGTGGCAGTAGCCCTAAGTCCTCTAAACAAAGGAAGTCAATTAGATGTTGATGGAAATATCGTCACACTAATTGAAGATATCCCCCAAGGACATAAGTTTTCTTTAAGAGACATTAAAGAAAAAGAGCCTATCATTAAGTATGGTTACCCCATTGGCAATGCGACTAAAGACATTTTAAAAGGTAGTCATGTCCATACTCATAATCTAAAAACAGGTTTGAATGATTTACTAGAATATACATATAATCCTAATTTTAAGGAATTAGAAGCTAGTGAAAAGAGAACTTTTAAAGGTTATTTAAGAGAAAATGGTAAAGTAGGCGTAAGAAATGAAATATGGATTATTCCAACTGTTGGTTGTATGAATTCTGTTGCTTCTTTAATTGAAGAAAAGGCCCAATCTTTAATTAAAGGAAGTGTTGAAGCTATCTATGCCTTTAGACACCCATATGGCTGTTCCCAAATGGGCGATGACCAAGAAAACACAAGAGAAATCCTAGCCGATTTAATCAATCATCCCAACGCAGGTGGTGTACTTGTGTTAGGACTTGGCTGTGAAAATTCTAATATCGATGTTTTAAAGCCATATATTAATAATGATAGTGATAGAATTAAGTATCTAGTTGCTCAAGAATATGATGATGAAGTAAGCAAGGCCTTAGAATTAATTGAAGAGCTAGTGGCAAAATGCGCTAATGATAAAAGAGAAGATGTTGATGTAAGCAAACTTGTCATTGGTATGAAATGTGGTGGTTCTGATGGACTATCGGGAATTAGTGCCAATCCTACTGTTGGTGCTTTCTCAGATTTATTAATTTCTAAGGGTGGCACAACTATTTTAACTGAAGTACCTGAGATGTTTGGAGCTGAAACTATCTTAATGAATAGATGTAAAGACATAAAAACATTTGATAAGACTGTTAAATTGATTAATGATTTTAAGGCTTATTTTAAGGCTCATAATCAAGCAATCTATGAAAATCCTTCTCCTGGTAATAAACAAGGCGGTATTTCTACCCTTGAAGATAAGTCACTTGGTTGTACACAAAAATCAGGTAATGCGAAAGTTTCTGATGTCTTAGAATATGGAAAACAAGTATGCACAAAAGGCTTAAACCTATTAAGCGCACCAGGAAACGATTTAGTAGCCGCAACTGCCCTAGCTGCTTCTGGAGCCCAAATTGTCTTATTCACAACCGGAAGAGGAACGCCATTCGCATCTCCTGTTCCTACAGTAAAGATTTCAAGTAATTCTAATCTTTACAATAAGAAAAACAATTGGATAGACTTCAACTGTGGCAAATTAGTAGAAGGCACATCACTAAAAGATTTATCAAATGAGCTATTTGAATATGTCTTAGACGTTGCCAGTGGTAAAGAAGTGAAGAGCGAAGAAAACAAGTATCATGATTTAGCGATATTCAAGAAGGGTGTAACCCTATAAGGAGGTAATATGGAAACATTAAGTTATAAAGTATTAGAAGAAAAAGGTTATGATGGTTACTTATTAAAAGAAGCACCTGAGCGTATCTTACAATTCGGTGAAGGAAATTTCTTAAGAGCTTTTGTCGATTATTTTGTGGATGTTATGAACGAAAAAGCTAACTTCAATTCTAAGGTAGTCTTAGTTCAGCCTATCGCCAACAAAGATAATGGCTTTAAATTAAATGAAGTAATTAATTCTCAAGAAGGCTTATACGATTTATATCTAAGAGGCTTTAAGGATGGTGAAAAAGTAAATGAAAAGAGAATAATCTCATGTGTTAGCCGTTGTTTAAACATTTATTCTGATTATGATGAAGTATATGCATGTGCTAAAAACCCTGATTTACGTTTCATTGTATGTAACACCACCGAAGCTGGTATCGCCTATGATCCATCTTGTAAATTAGAAGATTGTCCAGCATCTAGCTATCCTGCTAAATTAACTAAGTTTTTGTATGAAAGATATTTGAACTTCAAAAACGAAAAAGGCAAAGGTTTTATTATTCTTGCATGTGAGCTAATCGATGACAATGGTAAGAAACTTGAAGAATATGTATTACAACACGCTAGTGATTGGAACTTAGGCGAAGACTTTATCAATTGGGTAAAAGAAGAAAATATCTTCTGTTCAACATTAGTAGATAGAATTGTTACAGGTTACCCTAGAAATGAAGCAGAAACCATCAACAACGAAAATGGTTATATTGATAACATTATTGATACTGGTGAAATCTTTGGTTTCTGGGTAATTGAGGGTCCTGATTCTATCAAGGATGAATTCCCATGTGAAAAGGCTAATCTTCCAATTCTTATTTGTAAAGATCATAAACCATATAAACAAAGAAAAGTACGTATCTTAAATGGTGCTCATACTTCTTTTGTCCTAGGTGCCTATGAGGCTGGTCAAAACATTGTAAGGGACTGTATGAATGATGAAGTGATTTCCAAGTTTATGAATAAAACTTTATTTGATGAAGTAATTCCTACTTTAACTTTAGCGAAAGAAGATTGCGAACAATTTGCCGCTTCTGTAATTGATCGTTTTAAGAATCCATTCATTGATCATCAATTATTAAGCATTTCATTAAATTCAACTTCAAAGTGGAAGGCAAGAGTAATGCCATCACTTCTTGGCTATGTAGAAAAATATAATAAATTGCCAGAATGTATCACTGCTAGTTTCGCCTTCTATATCAAGTTCTATCAAGGACAAGAATTAACCGATAAAGGTCTAGTAGCTCATAGAGAAAATGGTGACGAATATATTATTTCTGATGATAAGGAAGTCCTTGAATTCTACTATAATCATAAAGATGATGATGTAAAGACACTAGCACATGAAATAGCATCAAATACTACATTCTGGGATAGAGATTTAACTTTAATACCTGGTTTTGAAGAAGCTGTTGTTAAGTATCTAAACGATATCAACAACAATGGTGCTTATAGTGTGATGAAAGAAGTTATTAAATAAAGACTTTATAAAATGGGCTGTTACGAAATGACTAATTTCTAACAGTCCTTTCTTTTACTTAAAATAAGGCTTAAAAATCGAGTAGGAGAAACTAAATAAAAGTTTCTCCTTTTATTTAGTTTCGACCTCTCACACCACCGTACGTACGGTTCCGTATACGGCGGTTTCAAATTTACTTAAAAGTTATGCTGTAGCTGATAGTATTCACCCAATGA
>JALFIR010000010.1:0-46381 GCA_022776215.1 Solobacterium sp.
GAACTTTGCCTCCATCTTCTTTCAGATTCTACCTCACGATAGACACCCTTGATATTGGCTAGTGGTTGACTACTGCGATGATAATCCCCACGATGGACTTTCACCATCTAGATATATGCCATGCCCGGCATACCTTAAAAGGCACTTCAGGATTTTCTAACCTTAAGCGCCTTTTATTGATACAATCTTCTTGTTTAGAGAAAAGGTATCTTTAACATGTCTTGTTTATTTCTTAAATGAATTAGTTTCAGGATCAAATTCAGCTTCATGAAGCCAAACATAAGCATCATCTTCACATCTATCTGTTTGTAACCAAGGATTGCCATCCAAATGTCTAATCATCCAACATGTATACATTTGATAGCCTGGAGCACATACTTGAGGATGTAACTTACCACCTGGAATAGCTGAGAAACTACGGTTAGTGCTCTTAAACACCTCATCCCCTACATAACTAGCTCCAAAGCCTTCTGCATGATCGAATAAAAAGTAATAACACTCAGGTTGTGGATGTCTATGAGGAAGATACCCTGACCAGTTACCTGGATCATTTAAAACCTCGCCCAATACCATGTTGCTTAGTGGATTGATGTCATGATCAAAGATTGTATTAACTCTTCTAGCAGCTGTATTGTTGTACTTACCCTTGTTAGAATAATTGAATGGAGCATCACTAGGTTTATATAACTTAGACTTGAAATCATTGTCATTCTTTGTCTTTTGAACAAGAATTTCGGTTTCGCTATTAGCCTTAACCACAATAGTCTTATTCTTAGAAACATGTCCAGCATATGGACCATCAAGAAAGACCGATCTTCTAGTCACACTTTCCTTAACACCATCAACATCCATTTCTAATTCGCCATTCAAAAGTAAAACAGCAACTTCTTCATCGCTACTTGTAAACGCCAAGGTTTCGCCCTTAGTCAACTTATAAACACGAATATCCATTAACATATCGCTATATTCGTTGTCATAAGTTGTTAGAATCATCTCACCTTTCTCATCAAATTTTGGATAACCAAATACTTTCTTTTCCATACCCTTTAACCTTTCTATTATCTTATATAAAGTATCTACACTACCTACATTACCTGGGAAGATTACTACAGGCATATCTTTAAATTTAGAATCATCCAAAATTCTAATTACTCCCACATTCTTTTCAATTTGTCCAAGGGCTAATGCCTTCTTAACATTTAAACCAATACTTAAACAATCATAAGAAGTAATGCCACCCTTAGATATCAAGAATGAAGGACGTACCTTTAATAAAGATAAGATACCTGTAAGCTCTCTAGAAATGCTTACTGCCATTTCTAATTGTTTTTCTTTATCATCACCAGGGAAATCTACACGATCTCTTCTAGTAGCTAATAAAACCGTCCTATTCTCTTTTAACTTGCTGTCAATTAACTTTGCGCATCTAATCGCTTCATCATGCAGCCTATTATTTAACACTTCATGTTGATTAAATTCTACATAATCGACATTTGAATCATGCTTCTTCAAATACGCCAATTGATCACTTGTATTCTTAACATGAGAACCAGCTAGAATCAAACCGCCACTTCCATAAGATATACACTTTTTACTATCCAAATAAGGAATATCCGTAATATTACCTAATTCTTTAACCAAAGATGCTGCACATCTAAATAAAAATTTCTTATTTGTATGTTTATAAGCACATACAAATTTTCTTAAATCATCCACTGATGTACAATTAACAATCACCTTATTGAAGTTTGTAACACTATTTAATTTACCAACGATATCATTATCATCTAAACCAATAGAAACACAATCGCACGCCTTATACTTGCCATTGGTCTTTTCTTCAACATAATCTTTTAAGTTACTGCTTTTAAAGCCAAAGGTCTTGTCTTTCGCAAACTCACTCTCACCAACTGGAATTTCTACACCATTACTAATCACATAATGAACATCATTAACGGTTTTTCTAATGCCATCAAGATAAGGGCAAATAATTTCACCGTCAATTAAATAGCCATTATCATTTAATACTTTCTTTATCACTTCACCTTCTAATGGAAAATGACCTCTTAAAGACGAATCTCCTCTTGAAATAATAGTAAAGTCAATATTCAATTCCTTTGCGATATCACATATCATTTGAATAAGTTTCTCATGATATTTGATTGTTTCCTGTTCACTAAAAGCTCTCGAATTAGTAGAAATATAAAACATTTCTCTTGGATCTTTAAAAGCTTCACACAAAAGATTGTAATCATAATTAATTAACACCAACACATCATGTATTGTTTGAATACCTGTTGGATCATCATCTAGAACTATATATTTATGTTTTATCATAATTAAATGATATCATTTTTAAACATAATATACATAATTTTGTATAATTATATTGTTGGAGGATTAATAAAATGTTTGACTTAAATAGTTTTTCATTAGAAGGCAAAGTAGCCCTAGTAACAGGAGGAGGAAGTGGTATCGGTTTTGGTATCACGTGTGCCCTATATAAAGCTGGAGCTAAAGTTTGTTTTAATCAAAGAAGTGTAGAAAAAGTAAACAAGGCTTTAAAGGAATTTGAAAATGAAGGAGTTAAAGCTTATGGCTATGTTTGTGATGTAACTAAGGAAGATGAAGTTAATAAATTAGTAAAAAAGATCAAAGAAGAAGTTGGTGTAATTGATATCCTAGTTAACAATGCAGGGATCAATATTCGTAAGCCAATGACTGAAACTACTTTAGAAGATTTCCAAACAGTAATTAACACTGATTTAGTAAGTCCTTTTATCGTATCTAAGGCTGTAATTCCAGGTATGATTGAAAAAGGTCATGGTAAGATTATTAATATTTGTTCAATGATGTCAGAACTTGGCAGAGAAACTGTTAGTGCTTATGCGGCTGCTAAGGGTGGTCTTAAGATGTTAACACGTAATATTTGTTCCGAATATGGTGAAGCTAATATCCAATGTAACGGTATTGGACCTGGTTATATCATCACACCATTAACAGAACCACTTACTAGAAGATTACCAAATGGTGAAAGACAACCGTTTGATAATTTCATTATTTCTAAGACTCCTGCTGGTAGATGGGGTACTCCTGAGGATCTAATGGGTCCTGCAGTCTTTCTTGCCAGTGATGCTTCTAACTTTGTCAATGGACATATTCTTTATGTAGATGGCGGTATCTTAGCTTATATTGGTAAACAACCACAATAAAATGTCACAAACGTGACATTTTATTTAACCTTCTTTTACTAATAATTACGGTTGCTATGCACAAAATAATAAGTATTATGCCAATAATCAAACCTAAATCATATGTTTTACTAAAGTCGTATAAATAACCATATGCAGATGTTGAAATCGCATATGAAGCATTACCAAGTAAGGCATATATTGGGTAGGTTTTGTTATAATTCTCAATTCCAAATACTTCTTTTGTCAATAGGGTTAAACCAACAGCTGTTTCCGCAAAAACCGCTCCGAATAATAATGTTCCACTAACATTTAATAATGGATTATTTATAAATAGTAATAAGCAATTACCTAGTAATGTAACTATCAACATAAAGATATTTGAAAAAATAGCTCCTTTTTTATCAGCAATTTCACCGGTAATAAATTTAAATGTTACATTGCCAATCATTGATAAAGAAACAAATAATGAAACAATATTCAAAGAGTAATTTCTAGATAAAGCAATTGCACTTAAATGTTGCATGTTGCCTGATGCAAAGTGAATAAGGGTTGCAAATAGTCCAACATAAACAAACAACAAGGGATCAATTTTATTAGATATGGTTTTAGTTTCTTTCTTAATAATTTCACCACCATATGGCTGTAAATCTATATCCTTAGGATTTAAAGGATACTTCAATATAATAAAAGGAACAAATGATAAAAAGATTGATATGCCCATCACTTTATAGCCTATACGCCAACCATATGTTTCGATTACATTTAAAAATAAAGGAGAAAAAATAGCTCCCGAAATGCCTGAGAATCCAAAGATAATTGAGGTTATTAAGCCATGGTTCTTATTAAACCAATTGTTGATTATTATCGATATAACAACAAAAGCGAAGAAAGCATTACCACAGCCTCTTAATAAGCCCAAAATATAAAACATTATTATATTGGATTGAAAACTCATTAGATAAGCACTTGTCGAACTTAATAATCCAGCACCTATAATTAATTTACGATAATTGTTTGAGTTTAACCATTTAGGCACGAACAAAGCAACAATCGCAAGGGCAAATGTTGCGATAGTATTATGAATAATATAGGTACCTCTTAAAATATTTAAGTCTGAGGCAACATAATTATAAAAAACACCAACTGAATTTGATGTGATGCCCACTCCAGCTGAAGATAAAAAGCATAGAGTGATTATTATTTTTAAATATACACGATTCTTTTTCTTTAAAATATCCATAATAAATAAAAGAGGGGCATTACTGCCCCTCCATTAATTGAGTTAGAAATTATTCTTTACTACCATTATCAGCTACTTCAAATGTATAACGATTGTTAGAACCAATTACACGAATATAATCCTTAACAAATTGTTTTACAGCAGCTTCAGCTACAGCGCAGATTTCCATATAGTTTAGACCTGGATTCTCTTCCCAAGCAGCCTTCATAGCTACTTCAGCAGCATGGAAAGCATCAGTACAAACGTTGATCTTATTTATGCCATTAGCAACTGCCTTACGAATGTTTTCCTCACCTGATCCAGAACCACCATGAAGAACTAGTGGCATCTTTAATGCTTCCTTAAGTTCTTTTAGACGGCCAAAGTCTAATACTGGAACATATCCAGCAGGATATTTACCATGTGCTGTACCAATAGCAACTGCTAAAGCATCAACACCTGTATCCTTAACAAATTGAACTGCTTGTTCAACGTTTGTATACATATCAGCAGTCTTACCATCACCATCAGCAGCTTGGCCAACATGACCTAATTCTGCTTCAACAGAGATGCCCTTGCCATGGGCAAGATCAACTACTTGTCTTGTACGTCTTACGTTTTCTTCATAAGGTAATGAAGAAGCATCAATCATTACATTTGAGAAGCCTCTTTGAATAGCATCAACTTCAGCTTCAAAGCTAGGTCCATGATCTAGGTTTAAGCAAACAGGAACAGTAGCCTTTTCTGCCATAGCCTTAATCATAGGAACCATTTGATCTGGATGTGCTAACTTTTTCATTTGACCACAACCGAATTGAACAATAATTGGAGAATGTTCTTCTTCAGCAGCTTCAATTACAGCTCTAGCCATTTCCATGTTGACACTGTTAACTGCCATTACAGCATAACCATCTCTATTAGCAGCATCAAGAATATACTTCATATTTACATACATAGCTAATTAAACCTTCCCTCTATTTAGTTTATTTTTAGAATTATAAATCGATATCTAATTCAGTGATTTCTTCTTCAGTCTCTTCTTCTTCAGGCATCTTCTTAACTACTGCGTATAGAACACCAGTAATTACAGAACCGATTACAAGAGCAACAATCCACATACCAATGTTGTTTGATAATGGAGCAACTAGGATACCACCATGAGCAGCAGGAGTGTTAATACCCCAAGCCATAGCTAAACCAGAAGCAATTGCAGAACCAATCATTGAACATGGGATGAATCTTAGTGGATCATCAGCAGCGAAAGGTAATACACCTTCAGTAATGAAACATAGACCCATAGGGATAGCAGTATAAGCAGTATTCTTTTGAGCAGCAGTGAACTTCTTAGGAGCAAAGATAGCAGCAAGACCAACACCAACAGCAGGTGTCATACCACCGATAATCTTAGCAGTTTCAGCACAACCACCGATACCATCTGGAATATCAGCATATAAAGCATTTGCAGCCATAGAAGCAGTCTTGTTGATAGGACCACCCATATCGAAGCCCATACAAGCACCGATAACAGCACCACAAACGAATAGAGAACCTTCACCTAGACCAACAATCCAGTTTTGGATAGCTAACATTACAGTTGAAATTGGTTTCATTAGGATACCAAAGAACAAGAATGTAGCAACTGCAGTAGCAAGAACTGGAATGATCAATACTGGCATTAATCCAGCAAGAGCTTTAGGCATCTTCCAAGACTTCATCCATTGTACTAAGTAACCAACAACAAAGCCCATCAACATAGCACCAACGAAACCTGTCTTAGTAGGTCCGCCAGCAAAATAACCAATTGCGAAACCAGGAACAATTCCAGGTCTATCAGCAATAGAGAATGCAATACCAGCACATAAGAATGCATAAGCCCAGTTGAAGCCCATACCATTCATTTCACCAAGCATATGCATATAGTCGCTTAACTTAGTGATTGAGTAACCAGAATAATTTAATCCAGCGATAATTGGATCAGATAGTGGAACACCTGACCAAGAGAATGCCTTTTGAATAGCACCCATGATACCAGCCATAACAACCATTGGAATCAAGAATGAAATACCAGTCATTATGTGCTTCTTAACATCAGTTAATTTCATAATAAATTTTCTCCCCTTATTTTTTTATTTACCTAATTTTTTCTCAATAGTAGCGATAAGTGATTTAGGACTCTTCATAGCAGTTGAAATAGGAATATCAACAATACGCTTACCATTGAATCTGTCTTTGTCTCTAATTGCAATGTCATGGGCAAAGATAACTACATCAGCAGCTGCGATATCTTCTGGAGTTAATTGATTTTGAACACCAATTGTACCTTGAGTTTCAATCTTAACTTCATGACCAGCTTCCTTTGCAGCATTTTCTATCTTTTCCGCAACAATGTAAGTGTGAGCAATTCCAGCAGTACATGCTGTAACACCAACAATCTTCATAAATAGATCTCCTTTCTTGTTTAATAGCTATATATAAACTCTAATAACTAATTAGAAGTCTATATCTAAATCAACGATTTCTTCATCACTCTTAACGTTTGAAGAATCTAGTTCACTGTCATCGCAAAGAATTAAATTAACTACTTCTTCCTTTGTCTTAGCCTCAGCTAGCTTTGCGACTCTTGCTTCATTTCCAAGCTTTCCAGCCAATTCACTCAACAACAACATATGATTTGTAGCAAATTCTGTATCAGCAGATACACAGAATAAGAAAATTAATCTTGTATCTTGGAAACCTGAATCAGTCATTGCAGTTTCCCATTTGATATCGTTTTTAGTCTTGCCAATACAAATACCAATCTTCTTAACTGCTTCTGACTTTCCATGAGGGATAGAAATTGAAGAACCCATACCAGTAGGACCCTCAGCCTCACGATCATATATATCTTTTACAAATTGTTCAACATCATTGATATAACCATTATTAAGTAATAATGTAGCCATGTTGTGAAGCACTTCATCTTTTGTAGTACCTTCAACTTCTAAATCAATAATGTCTTCATTTAATATCTCTCTTAAGTTCATTTTTCAACCTCTTTTTCATGTCTGGTGTAATCCCTTACATCAACTAAGCATATTGTAATACAAAAAAATGTATATTGTCAAAATATTTCGTACATTTTTTTGTATAATAAATTCGAAAGAAGGAAATATCTATGATGAACTATATTACTAGTAATGATGAAATCGTTGAATTAACTAACAGAAGCGATCATTATCCTGATATGATGCTATATTCATATCTTGTACGCCCAAAGAAAGGAAGTGTCAAAGAATACTATAGCGAAGATAAGGAAACATTGATTCTTCTTCAAGAAGGAAGCTTAACATTAAGCTACGAGGGAAAAGAAGAAACAATCACAAGAGGAAACGTCTTCGATGATGCTCCAGTTGGATTATTATTCCCTGCAAAAGTTAAAGTTGAAGTAAAAGTAAACGAAGACAGTGAATATCTATTAATCATGACTGAAAATGACAAGACATACGACACAACATTATTCACAAAGGACAATGTCATCGTTGTTGACAGAGGAGCTGGCCAATGGAACGATTGTGCTACAAGAAACGTAAGAACCATGGTTGACTATAAGATTAATCCAAATAGTAACTTAGCATTTGGTGAAACAGTAAACTATCCAGGTAAGTGGTCTACATTCATTCCACACTTACATGATCAACCTGAACTATACTACTATCGTTTCAATAGACCTGAAGGCTTTGGAGCTAGTTTCTATGGACATAATGTATATGAAATCAAAGATCGTAGTTATATCTGTGTAACAGAAAAACTAGCACATCCTCAAGTAACTGCACCAGGCTATGCCATGAATTACTTCTGGGTAATTAGACATTTCAAAGACAATCCATGGACTGGAGCTGAAAACGTTAAGGAACATGAATGGCTACTAGATCCTAATTGCAAGATTTGGCCTAATAAATAAGACAAAGGAGCGAAAGCTCCTTTATTTAATTATTGTGGTTGTTTACCAATATAAGCTAAGATACCACCATCTACATAAAGAATATGTCCATTGACAAAGTTAGATGCATCACTGGCAAGAAAGACTGCAGGACCCATTAGATCCTCAGGAGTACCCCATCTACCAGCAGGCGTCTTTGCGACAATAAATTGATCAAATGGATGACGACTTCCATCAGCCTGCTTTTCTCTTAATGGCGCTGTTTGAGGAGTCGCAATATAACCAGGCCCAATACCGTTACATTGAATATTAGCTTCACCATATTCGGAACAAATATTACGTGTTAACATCTTAAGCCCACCCTTAGCAGCTGCATAAGCACTAACAGTTTCTCTACCAAGTTCTGACATCATTGAACAAATATTAATAATCTTACCATGACCTTTTTCAATCATACCTGGAATTACAGCCTTAGATACGATAAAAGGCGCATTCAAATCAACGTCAATAACTTGTCTAAACTCTTCGACACTCATATCACACATTGGAATTCTCTTAATAATGCCAGCATTATTAACTAAGATATCAATAACTCCAACTTCTTCATTAATCTTTTTTACTAATTTATTAACTTCTTCTTCCTTAGTTACATTACAAACATAACCATAAGCTTTAATGCCTTCTTTTTCATAAGCTGATAAACCATTTTGTTTCTTTTCTTCATTAATTTCATTAAAACAGATAGTTGCACCTGCCTTAGATAAAGCAGTAGCTATCGCAAAACCAATGCCATAACTAGCACCAGTCACAAGAGCAATCTTGCCCTCAAGATTAAACTTATTCATATCAAACATACCTATAATCTCCTTACGAGGGAATAATACCACAAATATACAATTATTTGTATAGAAGAAAAGCCAAGCCTTATAAACTTGACTTCATTTCCAATACTGCCTCCTTAATATCATCATAAGAAACGCCAAAGGTCTTCTTTAGATAAGCCAAGTCACCTACTTCACCAAAACGGTCTTTTGCGCCTAATCTTTTTAAGATACATGGACAGTTTTCACATAATACTTCACTTACTGCACTTCCTAAACCACCAATGATATTATGATTTTCAACAGTGATGATAGCTTTTGTTTCTTTGGCAGCCTTAATGATTGCTTCCTTGTCGATTGGTTTGATTGTAAACATATCTAGCACTCTAACAGAAATACCATCTTTCTTTAATTCATCAGAAACTCTAATCGCATCACCTACCGCAAAGCCGTTGGCAATTATGGTTATATCTTTCCCTTCTCTTACTAGATTAGCCTTACCAATTTCAAAAGTTGAATCATCCTCATATATCTTATCTACTTTCTTACGAGACAAACGCATATAGTAAACACCATATAAATCTTTTGTCTTTATTAAACAATCTTTAAGCATGGTTGAATCACTTGGATCGATAATAGTTACATTAGGTATACTTCTTAATGCGCCAATATCTTCTAAAGCAAAATGAGTCCCACCATTACTTGTAGCTGTCATACCAGGGTCAGAACCAATTAAACGAACATTCAATTTTGCGTAGGCACAAGACATAAACACCTGGTCCATCACTCTTCTTGTGATAAATGGGGCAAAAGTATGAGCATAAGGAATCAAGCCAACACTAGACATGCCAGCTGCTACACCGATCATATTAGCTTCTTGAATGCCACAATCTATCGTTTGTTCAGGAAACTTCTTTGAGAAAGGAACCATCTTAATAGAATTCATAATATCGCCATCAAGATAAATGACTTTCTTATCATTTTCAGCCAATTTCATCATAGTATCCGCAAAAACTTCGCGCATTTCTCTTGTTTCGGATTCAATATTTTTACAAACTTTATACATTTTCAGACTCCTTAATGATTAAATCTAATTTAGCTATTGCCTCTTTATATTGTTCATCCGTAAATGTCATATGGTGATTATAGAAAACATCTTCAGCAAAGCTACAATCCTTACCCTTGATAGTATTAAGCACAATCATCGAAGGCTTATCTTTTTGATTTTTGGCATTATCAATACTGTTAATAATTTCTTCGTGATTGTGACCATCTACTTCTTGAGCATACCAGCCAAAATCTTCAAATTTTTGTCTTAAATCACCAACATCACAAATATCCTTAGTATAGCCATCAAGTTGTTTCTTATTAACATCCACAAAAGCAATCACATTGTTCAATTTTCTTGTCCCTGCAAACAAAGCACCTTCCCACACTTGCCCCTCTTGACATTCACCATCACCCAAAATGATATAAGTATAAGCTGGACTATTTAAATATCTAAGACCCCAGGCAATGCCCAAACCAGTTGACATGCCTTGTCCTAGAGAACCAGTAGTCATATCAATACCAGGAACCTTATTCATATCACAGTGACTTGGAAGCTTTGTACCTGCCCTATTAATCGTCTTCAACCATTCATAAGGGAAATAGCCCTTCAAGGCTAAAGCACCATAAACACCATAACCACAATGGCCTTTAGAAACAACTAAACGATCACGATCTTCCATCTTAGGATTTTTAGGATCGATATGCATCACACCACCATATAGTACCGCCAACAAATCAGCCATTGACATCGAACCACCAACATGTCCTGCATGAGCATAAGACATACCTAATAAAATTGTCTTTCTTATTTCTGCTGCTAATTTCTTATAATTTTCCATAATTATTTATCAAACACACTTTCATAGATTTCTAACATTTCATTTTCACTCAATGAAGTATAATTATTTGCCAATAATCTTCCTTGATTTTGGATTACACTCTTAGCAAACTCTAGTAATTCTTCTTTCTTAACGCCATAAGTATTCAAAGGATTTCTTTTTAAGATTAAGTCTAATAATTTAAACATTTCATCAAGAGCATCTTCTTTGTCACAACAAAGCACATTAGACAAGACGAAATATAAATCATTAATTTTTCCACTTGGATCTTTTTCACGATATTTCTTAAATACCGCCTCAAACATCAACATGTTAGCCTCACCATGAGGAATATGATATGTGCCACCTAGTGGATAACTTAGGGCATGGACAGCTCCACATCCTGCATTATTAAACGCAATACCTGCTAAATTTGATGCATATAAGAAATCCTTAGCATATTTATTCCAGTTTTCACCACTTACTACTTTTTTATAACATCCTAAAATAATAGTCATAGCTTCTTTAGAAAAGATTCTTGAATAATAGGTTGCGTTTGGTGATACAAATGATTCAATTGAATGAATAAGGGCATCAATGGAACTTGTCGCAAAAAACTTATAAGGAAGAGTCTTAACAAGCTTTGGTATTAATACCGCCTTGTCAGGATAAATCAAATCATCAGCCAAACCCTTCTTAGTTTTTCTTTCTATCATTTCACAAATCGCAACATTAGTTACTTCACTACCAGTTCCTACCGTGGTCGGAACAACATATAAGCTTCTTACTTTATTAAAAGGTATTTCCCTATTAATCACTTGATCAATTTTTCCATCATAATCAAGAATCAAAAACTTAGAAATATCAATTACAGTACCGCCACCAATCGCGATGATTCTTTTGATATTTGAAGGTATATCCTTTTTAATAGATTCAACCATAACATCAGTTGGTTCTCCCTTTCCGTATTCTTCTTGGAAAATAAGATGAGCACTAGTTTTATATTTACCATCAAAGATAAAACGATTTGTTATGATTAAATCATTTTCATTAACATTTTCCTTTCTTAGAAAATCTTCCACATTATCAAACAGACAAATTTCACTTTTTAATACAAACATATCTTTCATGATGTATCCTCCTACTTCTAGGATATCATAATTGTCGACAATGTAAATAGATTGTCGACAATTATGATGTTTCTTTTTTGAACTTTCCTCGTTATAATTATTCTATGCAAGTAATTAATTCTTTAATGAACAAGTGTGGACTGGCTTCCATCGAAATTTCAAAGATGTTTTTGGAATTGGAAGTTGGATCACGCATTCCTACAGTAACAGAAATTTCTAAAAATTTTTCTTTGCCCAGGGGCACTGTCCAAAACGCAATTAAAAATCTTACAGACCTAGGTGCTATTAAGTTACAAGCGAAAGGTTACAAGGGTACAACATTAACTGAAAAAAACACCAGGATACTTTTAGAGATTATCGGCGTTACTGATTTAGCGGGTATTATGCCCTTCCCTTACTCAAAAAGGCATGAGGGATTGGCTAGCGGTTTAACTAAAACATTAGAAAATAGTGAAATTCCAGTATATATCGCCTACATGCGAGGTGCTGTAAAAAGAATGAGAATGGTCGAACAAGGACGTTATGATTTCGCAATTGTATCCAAATTGTCTGCTGAGCGTTACTTAAAAGACCATGATGATCTACAAATCCTATATAATTTTGGAGAATATTCATACCTATCTAAACATGTTATTTGTTTCAGTGATGAAAAAGCAACCCAAATTGAAAATGGAATGCGAGTGGGACTAGATGAAGTCTCTGCTGATACTTATGATATTACTATAAGATTATGCGATGGCAAAAACGTTACTTTTGTCCCAATGGAATATTACCAAGCAATCGATAAAGTTATCAAAGGTGAACTAGATGCCGTTGTGACAAATGTTGATGAAATCAAGGATAAGGGTATGCCAGCCTGTTATGTCGATATTGATGACCTATGTGAGGGCTATGACAATGAGGCAGTTCTTGTTACCCTGAAAGATTCTTTAATTCCGGATAGCTACTTAAGTGCGTTGATTGATAAAGAAGTTGTTTTGGAAACTCAAAAACTAGTTTTGGAGAAAAAATTAAGACTTCTTTGATTTTTTAGTAATCTTGTACAAAATATTGTATTATTAAATTAGAAAGAAGGACGACAAAATGAAAATTGCTTTAATTAACGAATTCTCACAATCAAGTAAGAATCAACAAGTACTTGACGTACTAAAAGAAGTTGTAGAACCAATGGGACACACAGTATTCAACACTGGTATGTCTAGCGAAGATGCTAGTTTAACAGTTGGCCAACCAGGCTATTTAACTTACTTAAACATTGGTGTTCAAGCCGCATTATTATTAAACTCAAAGGCTGTTGACTTTGTAGTAACAGGTTGTGGCACAGGGCAAGGTGCTCTAATGGCATGTAACATGATGCCAGGTGTAGTATGTGGATACTGCATTGATCCAAGTGATGCCTTCCTATACTTACAAATCAACAACGGTAATTGTTTATCATTCCCATTCGCAAAAGGATTTGGTTGGGGTGCTGATGTAAACTTAAAGATTACATTTGAAACTGCATTCTCATCTCCTGCTGGTATGGGCTATCCAAATGAACCAGGCAGAAAAGAGAGTCAAAATCGTAATGCTGCTAAATTATTTGAAACTAAGAAGTTAATTGCTAAGCCGCTAATTGAAGCTTTGAAGTCAATTGATCAAGACTTAGTAAAAAACGCTTTAACTCCTCGTTTCCTAGAATGTTTCTATGCAGGTTGCCAAGACGAAGAAATCAAGGCATATGTTGATTCTTTAATTAAATAACATGAAAAAAATTTTTGCGATACATACGTCTAATGTTTCATACTATGATCTAAAAGAATTATTCAGCAAATATGGAAACGACATTGAGTACCATAACATCGTTGACGATTCTTTGTTAGATGAAGTGAAAGCTAACGGCCATATTACTCCAGCTATCATTTCAAGAATGTGCACCTATTTCAAGATTGCTCAAGATTTAGGTGCCGACCTTATTTTCAACCAATGTTCATCAGTTGGAGAAGCAGCTGATATTGCCGCAAAATGTGTCGATGTCCCTGTTGTCAAGGTTGATGAAGCTATGGCTGAAAAAGCTGTAAGCATGGGTAAAAAAATCGCGGTTATCGCAACCGTTGCCTCTACAGTTGGTCCAAGCACAAGACTTGTTAAAAGAAAAGCTTTAGAAGCTAATAAGGATTGTGTTGTTGATGATATCTTGGTAGATGGAGCACTAGATATTCTAATGAAAGAAAAGAATGTTGAAAAGCACAATAAACTTGTTATTGACGCTATCAACAAAGCAAGCGAAGACCATGATGTAATTTGTTTAGCACAAGGTTCTATGACTACCCTACTTCCTTACTTAAAAGACTGTAAGGTTCCAGTATTAACAAGCCCAGAACTTGGTGTTAAGAAAGCTATTGAAAAAGTTAAAGGACTCTAACTAACGAGTCCTTTTCTAATTCCAAAGTATTACAAATAGAATTGCTAATGCACAAAAACCATAGCCTACATACAACATCGTCTTTTCTTCTTTGTTGTAGGGCGTAGACTTATCAGGATTATTCGCAATCCTCTTTTGATATTTTAATTTAGTAGCTAAAATTAGCACAAAACCAATAACTAGCGCAATATATTTTAAATTATTAAGCATTCTTTTCCTCCTTAACCAAATGGCTTGTTAAATTCTTATAATAAATTTCTACTTGTTCATCACTTAAATGATTATCCATTTCCTCTAACAACTTAATCGCATCTTGATAGTAGGCTCTTTTAGCATCAGTCTTAAAACCACTAAAATCAACGCCCTTCTTAAAGAAATAACATACTTCAAAAGGTAATTCACCACATTTATCAGTAATAGCCTTAATATGTTTATCAACTGCTTCTTTAGGACCTTTGATTTTAAAACGTTTGTTATCATGCTTAACAATCAAATGTTTATCACTATCTTTACCAGACACTTCCCCAATTGAGTTAATAATGTAACATACAAGAACACCTTTAGTTGTAATAATAGTTACCAGTTCATGAACAGGCACATACTTTTCATTTAAATAAGAATTAAAAACAATACGATTAGCACCGATTCTATTTTTAATATAAGAACTAACAGATGCATCGTGTTTTACCGAGAACTTATAATAGTACTCAAAAAAATTAGAATAAATATGCTTATAAAACTTATGTTTATACTGATTTTGATAAAACCTTATCGCATTGGCAAGCCACATTAAGACAACGGCTGCGCATAATCCATAAATAATTGTTTCCATATAAAAATCCTCACTATATTATTTAATCACAGATATACAAAATTTTATATTCTCTAAATAAATCTTCGTATTTTTTTGAAACCTTTTCATCACTTACTACAATGTCTATGTCACTTAATGAAGCGAAACTATTAAACATAATCTTATCGAACTTTGTATGATCTAATACTACGCATATTTTTTTACTATGCTTAATGATTTCACTTTTTACTTGTCCTTCATAGTAATCGTTATTTGTAAGACCAGCTTTATCATCAAAGCCAACAGTCGAAATAAAAGAAATATTAAAATTATAATTTAATTTTGAGACATCAAAGACAAAGCTTTTTATATCATTACGATATTCGCCACCCATCAAAATAACTTTAATATCATTTCTGTTTTCTAATTCTTTTAAAGCTAATAAGGAATGGGTAATAATAGTAAGATTCTTTTTATCTTTGATATAAGGAATAATTTGACATGCGGTTGTTCCTGAATCAATAAAAATAACATCATTATCATTAATTAAACTAGAGGCCAATTCACCAACTTCTTTTTTTGCCTGTAATAAATTAACTTCACGATAGGCGATATCAATAACCCCATTTTCATCGTTATAGATAACACCACCATAGACCTTTTTGACACTACCCTTATCTTCCAATTCTTTCAAATCCCTTCTTAAAGTTTGGATAGAAATGTCAAAAGTCTCTAATAGTTCTTCTATCGTAAGCGACTTTTTTTCTTTAATAAAATTCTCAATTTCTAATAAACGATCGTACTTCATATTTTAATTTTATCAAAATTTACTCAAAAGTTGTTAATAATATTATCAATTTGCGTTATCATATAAATGATTTAAGGAGACAAAAGATGAAATATTTAGATTTTGACCAGAAAAGACCCCTTGATTTAATCCTTATGGGTCGTATCGCAATTGACTTCAATCCTGCAGTTACTGAAGATTTTAAGCCATTAAAAAATGTACACTACTTTGAAAAATATGTTGGAGGCTCACCCGCCAATATTGCCTGTGGTATTACTAAACATGGTTTAAAGGCCGGTTTTATTGCCAAAGTATCTGATGACCAATTTGGTGATTTCGTAACTGATTATTTTAATGAACACGGTATCGATACAAGTCATGTTACAAGATGTACTAATGGTGAAAAGCTAGGTTTAACATTCACCGAAATGCTATCTAGCAAAGAAAGTAATATCCTAATGTACCGTAATAAGATTGCCGATTTACAATTGAGTGTTGACGATATTGATGAAGACTATATCAAGAGTGGTAAAGCCTTATTAATCTCAGGTACTGCCCTAGCAGAAAGCCCAAGTAGAGAAGCAGTCCTAAAGGCTATGATGTTAGCTAAAAAAGTAAATACGCCTATTATCTTTGACATTGACTATAGAGCATATAACTGGAAGAACTTTGATGAAATTTCTATCTACTATTCAATGGTAGCCAAGGAAGCAGACATCATCATGGGTTCACGTGAAGAATTCGATCTAACTGAAAAATTAATTAAAGAAGGCATGGATGATAAACAATCAGCCGCTTACTGGCAAGGACAAAATGCCAAGGTTGTCGTAATTAAACATGGTATGCAAGGTTCAACAGCTTACTTAAATAATGGTGAAAGCTATTCGATTAAACCTTTCCCTGTTAAATCAAGAAAAGGATTTGGCGGTGGCGATGGCTATGCCTCTGGCTTCTTATATGGAATTTATAATGAGTGGCCAATGTTAGAGTGTCTAGAATTTGGTAGTGCTGAAGCTAGTATGATGGTTAGAAGTAATAACTGCTCAGATGACTTACCAACAACTGAAGAAGTTAAAGAATTTATTAAACAAACAAAAGAAGAATATGGCGAAATGATCGCTAGAATCTAGGAGATTATTATGGCAAGAGATTTTTATGTACCAAAACATATTATTAGTGGCGAGAATGCACTAGAAAGTGCTGATTTAAAATTAGGCAAAAAAGCACTAATCGTTACTGACCCTATGATGGTAAAACTTGGCAATGTTGCTAAGGTTGAAGCTGCTTTAGATAAACAAAATGTTGAACATGAAGTATTTGATGGCATTACTGGTGAACCAACTGATGTCATGGTAAGAGAGGGTGTAAACAAATACAAAGAAAGCAACTGTGATTTTATGATTGCGATTGGTGGTGGTTCTCCTATCGATACCATGAAAGCTATCGGCACTATGGTGGCTGGAAACAAGGATATTGATGAATATATGGGTGTTGCAATTACAAATGAAACACCAACACTTGTAGCTATTCCAACAACTGCTGGAACTGGTTCTGAAGCTACTCAATTTACAATCATCAATAATACCAAAGAAAATATTAAGATGCTACTAAGTGGTAAGGTATTAATCCCATCTTTAGCTATTATTGATCCTCAATTCACTTTAAGTGCTCCAAAAAATGTTACAGCCGCAACAGGTCTTGATGCTTTATGTCATGCGGTTGAATCATATACATCTAGAAAAGCACAAGCTTTATCAAAATCATTTTCAGTATCTGCAGTAAAAAGAATTCTAAAATACTTACCTGTATGTTATGAAAATGGTAGTGATATCAAAGCACGTGAAGAAATGTCACTTGCAGCACTTGAAGCAGGTATTGCCTTCAACAATGCATCAGTTACCATCATCCATGGTATGTCTCGTCCAATTGGCGCCCTATATCATGTTCCCCATGGTCTAAGCAATGCAATGTTAATCAAAGAATGCTTCTCATTCGCCCTAGATGGTGCTTATAAAGAATTTGGTGACTTAGCCAAGGAAACAGGAGTTGCCCTACAAGACGATGATGACAAAGTGGCAGCTGAGAAGATGCTAGAAGCTATCAATAATCTAGTTTCTATTTGTAAGGTAAGCACCCTACAAGAATTTGGCGTTAATAAAGAAGATTTCATCAACAACATTCCTAAGATGGCTAAAGATGCCATTGATTCAGGTTCTCCTGCTAATACACTTAAAACTTGTACAAAAGAAGATTTAGAAGCTATTTATTTAAAAGTCATCAATGCTTAATAAAAGGAATGCCAAATCGGCATTTCTTTTATTTCTTAAACTTTTTAATTAAGGTAGGTAATATCAACATCACCACATTCGCAATTACCATAAACCATACATATACAATAGCATTTTGATAAGTATATGGAACCACATCCTCTAAGGCACTAAAATCACCCTTATTTACCCAATTACATACAAGAAGATATTCATATAACATCGCTAAAGATACTAGTGCTAATGAAATACTATTGGCAAAATAATACTTTTCATTTTTTCTAAAAATCATCACAAAACCAACAAAAGCACTTATAACACTCAACACACCAAAAATTAACCACATAGATAATCCCTCCTCTTTACCTTATGATAACAAAAAAAGAAGGAGTTAAACTCCCTCTATCATTTTAGATAACAATATTAACCATCTTATTCTTGATGACAAAGTGTTTCTTAATTTCTTTACCATCAATGAATTTAATGACATTTTCTTGTTTTAAAGCTTCGACGTAGATTGTTTCATCATCCGCATCAGCTGCGATATTAAACTTAGCTCTTACCTTGCCATTGACTTGAACAACAATTTCTTTTTCAGCTTGAACTAACTTAGACTCATCACAAGTTGGCCATTGTTTATATGCTAAGTCATTTTTACCTGTTAAGATTTCATACATTTCATTACACAAATGTGGAGCCCAAGGTGACAATAATTGTACAAAGTTAACTAGATATTCCTTATATACCTTACCCACCTTATAACATTCATTCACAAAAATCATCATTTGTGAAATAGCTGTATTTAAAGCTAACTTTTCAATGTCTTCAGATACTTTCTTAACGGTAAAGTTATAAACATAATCTAAAGAGCCATCATTTTCTTCTACAATCATGTCGTTATTAGTAACTAAACGATATACTCTTTCAAGCCATCTATGAGCACCCTCCAAACCTTGAGTAGACCATGGTTTATCAGCCTCTAGAGGTCCCATAAACATTTCATATAATCTTAGTGTATCAGCGCCATATTGTTCTACTACATCACTTGGATTAACAACATATTCAGGGAAACGCTTACCCATCTTAATACCATTAGAACCTAGGATGTAGCCTTGGTGAACTAGCTTCTTAAATGGTTCTGCTACCGGTACAATGCCCTCATTATGCAAGAAGTTATTCCACATTCTTGAATACAATAAGTGACCAACCGCATGCTCAGGACCACCAATATATAAGTCTACAGGAAGCCAATGTTCCATCAACTTCTTATCACATAATTCCTTATCATTATGTGGATCAATATAACGAATGAAATACCAAGAAGAACCGGCAGAACCTGGCATTGTAGAAGTTTCTCTTTTGCCCTTCTTACCATGATATGTAACATTCACCCAATCAGTTGCCTTATCAAGTGGTGCCCCAGTCTTACTTGGACCATAATCCTCAAGTTCAGGTAGAATCAAAGGTAAATCTTTATCATCAAGAACACCAATAGTACCATCTTCATAATGAATTACTGGAATTGGTTCACCCCAATATCTTTGTCTTGCGAAAATCCATTCTCTAATACGATAATTTACTTTCTTCTTGCCAATGTCATTTTCCTCTAAATAAGCAATCATCTTATCAATCGCATCTTGTTTATTTAAACCATCAAGGAAACCTGAATTAATATGAAGACCATCACCAGAATATGCCTCATTTGTGATATCGCCACCATCAATTACTTGAATAATATCAATACCAAACTTCTTGGCAAAGGCATAGTCTCTTTCATCATGAGCAGGAACCGCCATAATAGCACCAGTACCATATGTCATAAGTACATAGTCAGAAATCCAAATAGGAATCTTTTTATCATTAACTGGATTAATCGCATAAGCACCAGTAAACACACCAGTCTTATCCTTATTTAATTCAGTTCTTTCCATCTCAGACTTAGAAGCACATTCCTTTTGATACTTAGCTACTTCATCCCTCTTATCAGCAGTAGTAATCTTTTCAACCAAAGGATGTTCAGGAGACAATACACAGTATGTAGCACCAAACAAAGTATCACATCTTGTAGTAAAGACAGTAAAATTTTCATTTGTATCAGCTACCTTAAACTTAACCTCAGCACCAATAGACTTGCCAATCCAGTTTCTTTGCATCTCCTTAGTTGACTCTGGCCAATCAAGACTATCTAGATTATCCAATAATTGTTCCGCAAAAGCTGGAATATCCATAATCCATTGTTTCATATTCTTTCTAACAACAGGATAACCACCTCTTTCAGACTTGCCATCAATTACCTCATCATTAGCCAAAACTGTACCTAACTCTTCACACCAGTTGACTGGCATTTCGACACATCTTGCATAGCCCTTCTTAAATAATTGAATAAAAATCCATTGAGTCCACTTATAGAACTCAGGATCACTAGTAGAAGTCTTCTTAGTCCAATCATATGAAAAACCTAAACCCTTTAATTGATCAATAAAATGATCAATGTTTCTATTAGTAAAACCAGCTGGGTGATTACCAGTAGAAATCGCATATTGTTCAGCAGGCAAACCAAAAGAGTCAAAACCCATTGGATGAAGTACATTAAAGCCCTTCATTCTCTTATATCTTGCGACGATATCAGTTGCGGTATAGCCTTCAGGATGTCCTGCATGCAAGCCTACACCACTTGGATATGGGAACATATCCAAAACATAGTACTTAGGCTTAGTAAAATCGTAAACATCTGTTTCAAAAGTCTTATTATCGTCCCAGAACTTTTGCCACTTCTTATCAATTGTTTTGAAATCAAATACTGACATTATAAATCTCCCTCCAAAATAAAAAAGGTGAACCAAGGGCGCAAATGCGCGGTACCACCTTTGTTTGTAACTTAAACTCTTAACGCGAGCTACGATTAATCCTTTTTGCCAAACAAGTTCAACTTATTCTTAATTGTTTTGCACCTTCCAACAACTCTCTATCTAAGAAATACATTTACTACTTTTGACGATTACATAACAATAATATGCTTTTTTTAAATTTTAATCAATCATATAATAATTAGGCGAGGAAAATTAAATGAATTGGTATAATAATGCAACTTTTTATCACATTTATCCTTTAGGATTAACTGGGGCTCCTAAGATAAATGATTATAATGAAACAACGCACCGTCTAAGCACCCTACTACCTTGGATTGACCATATTAAAGAATTGGGCTTTACAGCCCTTTATATTGGTCCTCTATTCAAATCAGTAAGACATGGTTATGAGACAACTGATTATAAGCAAGTAGACAATAGACTTGGCGACAATGATGATTTAAAAGATTTTGTAGCATATTGTCACAAAAACGACATCAAAGTTATCTTAGATGCAGTATTCAATCATACAGGAAGAGACTTTTTTGCGTTTAAAGACGTTTTAGAAAACAGAGAAAACTCAAAGTATCGTTATTGGTACAACATCGACTTCAATGGTAATAACTCTTATAACGATGGCTTCTACTACCAAAACTGGGCAGGATATGACCTACTTGTTAAGTTAAATGTTAAAAACCCCGATGTCTACAACTATCTATTTGAAGTTGTTAAATATTGGGTAGATGAATTCGATATTGATGGACTAAGACTTGATGCAGCTAATGTCTTAGATAAAGACTTCTTAAAAATGTTAAGAAGCTATACAAACAATCTTAAAGAAGACTTTTATCTAATGGGAGAAGTAATGTTTGAGGAATATGGGCCTTTCTTAGGCGATGACATGCTTCATTCAGTCACTAATTTTAATCTTGAAAAAGCTTTATATTCAGGATGTAACGATCATAACTTCTTTGAGATTGCCCATACAGTTAATAGATTATCTAAGTATATGCATCTATATAACTTTGTAGACAATCATGATATTGAAAGAATCATTACTAAATTAAATGATAAGAGAAACTTCTTACCTGTTCACATTATGTTATATACCCTACCTGGAGTACCTTCTATCTATTATGGTAGTGAATTTGGTATTGAAGGTCATAAAGTTCGTGGTGGAACTGACGATGAGATCAGACCCAAATTAAATATCGAAGATTATAAAAACTCATTAACAAATAACCCATATACTCAAATAATTGCGAAACTAAATCACTTTAGAAAAGATAATACGATTCTTTCATATGGTGAATATAAACAAGTTGAATTAAGAAACGAATATTATTCATATTCACGTAGCTTAGATAATGAACAAATCTTTGTATGCCTTATCAACAATAACACACCATATGATTTCTATTTTGATACTAACGAAACATATTATGGCCTATTTAATGAAGAAGAATATGTACCTGAAAACGGTAGGATTAAGGTTAGTCTTTTAACAGGAGGAGAAGTATTATATAAAAAAGGCGTCTCTTTAAAACTTCCTCATATTGAAATCAAAGAAGAAGAAAAAGAAACACCTTTAAATAAAGAATTTAAAGAATCAACTAAGCCATATGATCAAATGGATATAAATGAACTACAGGATGCCATCTTAGCTAAGATGGCTAAGAATGGTCCCATTAATGATCAAATGCTTAGAAGTGTTAGAGAGAATGTCTATCGTGATTCTCTCTTGAACTGGGTTAGATCATTTAACTAACGATTTTATAGTAAACGTTTGAAGTTAACTTATAAATCACAAAGTATGCAATTGAGAAACACATATAACAAAGAATACTTGTGATAAAGAATAATCTTATATCACTTATCAAGAATAAGCTCAACAGCTTTTCAATCATCGGATGAGCAAATATTAAATGAGATAAAGCACCAACAAGTGGCAAAAAGAATACTGTCAATAGCTGCGAGTTGATGCTTTTTCTAATTTGTCTATCATCAAGACCAAGTTTTTTCATAATCGCAAAACGTTTTTGATCCTCATAACCTTCTACCACTTGCTTATAATACACTATACATACCGTCGCAATCACAAAGGCAACGCTCAAACTTATTCCTAAATAGAATAGCGAACCATATAAATTATAAAATTCTGATAAAGAATTTAATGATGACTCAAAGAAATAAGGAGTATCACTTGTATATTCTTCATTAATAGAGTCATATAAAGATAAAGAATCATTATATACATCAAATTGAACAATATAGGTATTCTTACATGCACCTTCCAAGGAATTAGAAATAGGCTCTAAATCATTGACCACAAAGAAATAATTATTAGTTGCAGAAACGGCAGAAACATAGTCTGTAGGCATCTTATTTGCCCTATCGATTACCTTATAAGTATTATCACCAACAACAATACTATCTTGTTTATATTCGCCAATATATTCATACAACAAACATTCATCATCTTTTAATACATAGTCAGTACCATATATTTTGTTATATTCATCAACATCGATAAAAGTCATATTGGCATAATCTAAAGTTTTACTATCTTCAATTACCCTATTGCCTTCAAGTGGTGAGTAAAAATTAATGTTATGATATTCTATTTTTTCTTTAATCTTAAAGTCCTTCGACTTTACAAAAGATGTTATAGTCTCATCAGCATTTATTAATTCATCGTAAGTATCGTAATTATAATTAATAGAATACTCATAAGGAAATAACTTTTTATTAGAACTTTTAGCACCAAAATATAACGATGAAGTAGATGACAACATTACAAGCACCATTGTTGCTAAGATACAAATAGAAGCTAAACCAGAGCCGTTTCTTTTCATTCTAAACGACATAGAAGAAACACTAATAAAATGATTTAATTTATAATAATATTTCTTATTATGTGCAAGGATTTTACATAAAGTGACAGACCCGGCAACAAACAACAAATATGTTGCCACAATAACCAAAATAACCGCAAAGAAAAATGTCAACATAGCTTGTACGGGATCATCAATGGTAATAGCTAAATAATAGGCAAAGGCCAATATTATTAAACCAAGCAAAGCTATTAAGAAATTCGCTCTAGGTGCCTTTTCACCACTACTATCAGCCTTTAAAAAAGCAATGGTGTCATTTTTATAAACGCTAATAATAGATGAAACAAGAATTAAAAAGTAAATTCCCAAGAAACAAATTAGAGTCATCATCAAAGATAGTGTAGGTAAGTTGAAAACTATTGAATAAGGTTTAGCTACGATTTTAAAGTAAGCTAATTCCGCAAACTTCGAAAATAAAATACCAACACCAAGTCCTAACACAATAGTAATAATATCAACATAGATATTATCTAGAAATACAATCTTACAAATATCTTTCTTAGCCAAGCCTAAGACATTATATAAGCCGAATTCCTTCTTTCTTCTTTTGAACAAAAAAGAATGAGTATAGAAAATAAAAATCAAAGAGAAGAGTGCCATAACCATATAACCAAGTAACATAATTGATGAAATCACTTCTCCGCCAACGGAACTTATAATTGTTTTAGAGTAACAAAAATAAGAAACGATATAAGTTATCGCAATGATACAAACAGAACTGATGATATAAGGAAGATATAATTGTTTATTCTTCTTAATACCCTCTAAAGCTAAAACGTTATAGATTCTCATTTTCTTTTTCCTTTAGTACCAATAAAGTTAAAGTATTTGAAATCTTCTCATAGAATTCATTATTTGTATCACTGCCCTTATATATTTCATGGAAAATCTTGCCATCCTTAATAAACAAGACCCTACTTGCGATACTTGCCGCCTTAACAGAATGAGTAACCATCAAAATAGTCTGTCCCATCTTATTAATATCTAGAAAAGTCTTCAATAGCTCATCAGTAGACTTAGAATCCAAAGCACCAGTAGGTTCATCAGCCAAAACCAATTTTGGATCATTGATTAAAGCCCTACACACTGCCGCCCTTTGTTTCTGACCACCAGACACCTCATAAGGATACTTATTAAGCAATTCAAAGATACCTAATTTTCTTGCTAAAGGATTTAACTTAGCATTCATATCCTTATAGTTATTATTCGCAAGTACCAAAGGTAATAAGATATTATCCTTAAGATTAAAAGTATCCAAAAGATTAAACTCCTGGAACACAAAACCAAGATTATCTCTTCTAAAACTTGCTAAATCTTTATCCTTAATATTATTGATCAACTTGCCCTCTAGATAAACTTCACCAGAACTAGCCTTATCAAGAGAAGCTAAGATATTTAATAAAGTAGTCTTACCACTTCCTGACTCACCCATAATAGCGATAAATTCACCTTTTTCAACCGAAAAGTTTACATCCTTCAAAGCTTCCGTTTTATTCATACCAAGTGAAGTATAAACTTTCTTTAGATTTTTAACTTCTAATAAATTCATAATTTTTACCTCCATCTTGATTCTAGATAAAACCAAAAACAGCTTCCATTTATCTAGCTTACAAAAAACTTACATTTTTGTAACATCAATCCTTCACCTTCTCATCTTGCCTTAATTCAATCTTAAAAATACTACCAATGCCTACACTAGAAGTAGCACTCAATTTCAAGCCTAAATTAGAAACAATATTGGTACATAAATATAAGCCAATACCGCTAGAATTCTTATTATCATGGCCATTAGAGCCAGTATAACCCTTTTCAAAAATTCTTCTTAAATCGCTTTCCTTAATCCCAATGCCATCATCTTTTATACACAAACAATTATCTTCAAGATAAATTTCAATACTACCCTTACGGGTGTATTTTAGGGCATTACTGATAAGTTGCTTAAGAACAAACTTGAACCATTTCTTATCAGTAATGATGGTTCTATTAATTGGTTCATACTTTAACGAAAGCTTTCTTTCAATAAATTCTAAACGTAAATAACGAATAGTATCTTTAATCATTACATCCAAATCATTTTCTTCAAAGACATAATCACTACCATCACTAAGCTTTTGATAAGTTAATACCATATCTACATATTGTTCAATATGGAGTAACTCTAACATCAATTTTCTAGATAAAGGGCTATCTTCATTTTCAAGTGTCAGTTGCATAGCTGAAATAGGCGTCTTTATTTGATGAATCCACAAAGAATAATAATCAGACATCTCTTTCTTAATTTTATGATTATTAGTTTCTAATTCTCTTATTTTAGCTTCTAATTCGTTAATCAACCTTTTATAATCTTCATCAAATATACAATCAACATCATCATAAAAACCTTTAATCAACAGTTCATGTTTATTTTTATACTTATAATAATCATAAATTTCATAGACAATAATTATAAACAAGACAATCACGTTAGGATAAATAATAAGTGAAGTATCGAGATTGCATAACATCAACAAACTATCAAAAACTAGTATCACTACTAGTAATAATAAATATACTTTATGATTATCTTTTAAATACCTCATTCAACAATATACCCTTGTTTTACTCTTGTCTTAATAAAATCTTCATTAGACAATTCAAAACATTTCTTTCTTAAACGATTAATATTAACAGTTAAAGTATTATCATCGATATAACAATCGGTATCCCACAAAACATTCATAAGCTTTTCACGGGATACTACATTTCCCTTATGTTCAAAGAGACATTTGAGAATCTTTTGTTCGTTACTTGTAAGAACAATTCTATTATCCTTATAAGATAAGCTACTATCACCTAAGTTCAAGACATAATCCTTATAACTAATACTAGTTCCTATATTAAAATCATAAGTTCTTCTAAGAAGCGCTTCGATTTTCGCAATCAACAAATCAAAAGAAAAAGGCTTGGCAACAAAATCATCAGCACCAATATTCATTGCCATAATCATATTCATATCATCGTTTTTAGAAGAGATAAAGATAATAGGAACCTTAGAAATCTTTCTAATTTCCCTACACCAATAATGGCCATCATAAAAAGGTAAAGAAATATCTAACAAGACAATTGAAGGATCATATTCTTTAAAAGTACTTAGCACATTCTTAAAATCTTCAACTACTAAGCAATCCATATCCCACATCTTAGTTCTATTAAATATTTCTTCAGCTATATACTTATCATCCTCTACCAACATAATCTTCTTCATAAGTCTATGATAAAAGAAAATCGTTTCAAACGAAACGATTTCTTAGAATTTAAATAGATTTAAACCAGTTACTTCATCCTTATAACGATCAACACTACCGTCGATGATATTAATAAACATCTCACAAGTAGCACTGATTCTAGCCTCATTCAAGTGGCCACCGAAGCATGCCGCCTTATCATCTGCACAAGTGATATGTAAATGAGAATAATATTCACCATTCATAGTATTGATATTACCTACAAGACTTGTAATCTCAAAGGCACCATTGAATTCATTCTTATAATATTTTTGTTCAGCCACATTATAAACACCAGCCACAAAGTGATCACAAGCCCCAAGTGCACTAACACTAGCCAACTTGATATTTTCCTTTAAAGCTACTTCCTTTAAAGTTTCAAGAACCTCTTCACCTCTATCCATTCTTAAAACGATAGTATTTTCAAATCTTCTATATTCCATTATTGAGCCTTCTTTCTTCTAGGAGCATGTTTCTGATTAGATAATAACAAGAAACGACCTATTACATAATTTAAGATTATTGTTACTATAAATACAATCACAGTTACATAAACAGGATTATCATTAATCATCATAAATGAATATGGACCAGTAAATGTATTAGATACATTACATACTAACATGATAATTCCATAAATCACTGTAGGAATCAAAGCATACCAGATTGTCTTCTTCTTATTTAATCTTCTATCACCCTCAAACATTGTGAAAGAAACAAAAGATACAATTGGACATAATAAATTATTAAACAAATGGGAACCCTTAATAAAACTATCTAAATAGTTCTCACCTGTTGTAGTAGCTACATAGAAAGTGCCAACTAATGTTAATACTAAGCAGGTAGTACTCACATATCTTAGTGCTAAAGAAAGGAAATTAGGTTCCTTTTTAGTCAAGACAACAATTACATATATAATACTTGAACTAAGCGCAAACATACCTGCATTATCACTGTAGTATAAGAAAGCATTCTTATCTACAATAGAAAAAAATAAACCTAGGCCAGCTAACACAATAAGCAAGATATTAGAGCCTAAAGCCAACTTATTATTCTTAGTCATTTATAATCCTCTTTGTAAGTTCTTCTAAATAATTACCATCATATTCTTCAATTCTACCCTCATCAACCAAATTAGCTAATACAGGATCAATTGGAAGCTTAGATACAACATTTAAACCGTATTTCTTGGCGATGTTTTCAGTATCATCTTCTTTATAAATATTAATCGCATGGCCACAGTTATCACACTTTACATAAGCCATATTATCAACAAGACCAACAATTGGAGCCTTTACCATCTCAGTCATATTAATAGCCTTGGCAACAACCATAGAAACTAGCTTACTAGGTGTTGTAACCATTACTACTTCATCAACAGGAAGCTGTTGGAAAACAGTTAAGGCAACATCACCCGTACCAGGAGGCATATCGATCAACAAATAATCTAATTCGCCCCAATGTACCTCACTATAGAATTGACTAATAACACTTGTAAGTAAAGCGCCACGCCATACAACCGGGGTCTCTTCACTCTCTAACATCATATTGATAGAAATAGACTTGATACCAGACTTAGAAACATGAGGGAAGATACCCTTATCATCACCATAGATTTCACCTTCAAAACCAAAAGTCTTGGCAATTGAAGGACCTGTAATATCGGAGTCCAAAACACCAACCTTTTTACCAGCCTTAGCAAGTTCAACAGCCAATAAAGATGTAACCATTGACTTACCAACACCACCCTTACCGCTTAATACTGCAATAATCTTGCCAACACTAGAACCTTCGCATAGTTCTAATTTCTTAATTTCATGTTTACAATCACCACCACAGCTTTCACAATCGTTTCCACTGCTGCAGTTTTCACAATCACCATTACAACTCATCTATATTTCCTCCTATTCAAATAAATTTTCATTTTCTTCATCACTGTTAAATTCAGGTAAATCAGGTAACTCGTTCAAAGTATATAACTTAAAACTATCCATGAACTCTTCAGTAACTTCATATAATATTGGCTTACCAGGAGCATCACTTCTCCCAGCTTCCCTAATTAAATTACGAGCCTGCAGTTTTCTTAACATCATATCAGCACCAACACCCCTAAGCTCTTCAATTTCAACTCTAGTAATTGGTTGCTTATAAGCGATAATAGCTAATGTCTCTAGAGCACTTTGAGATAAAGTATTAGGCTTACTAGTATGAAATAAGGCTTGGATATAAGGAGCAACTTCTTGTTTAGTAATAAACTTATAGGTCTTACCATAGTTAACTAATTCAATGCCAAAGTTTTCATTAGTATATTTACTTTGAATACTATTTAAGATAGCCTCACTATCCTCAATGCTCTTGTCTATTACACTTGCAAGTTGTTCAACCTTCAAGCCATCATCACCAACCATATATAATAGTCCTTCAACAATAGCTTCAATATTTAAAGTATCACTCATTGTTTTCACCTCTTCTAAACCATATTTCATCATTATCATCAGTGCTAAATACTAAATAATGATCCTTCGCCATATCTAGAATTGCCAAGAAAGTAACAATAACCTCATGCACATTATGACAATCAGCTACTAGATTCTCAAAATTAAATGTCTTAGGTAGAGTCGATAATCTAGACTTAATCTCAAGAATACGATCTTCAGTTGATATTTCCTTAGTAGTCAGCTTTGTCTCAATCGGCTTAGACAACTCCATTCTTCTTAAAACTCTTGTCATCGCCTTAAGTAAATCATAAGGATTGCCCTCTAACTTTTGATCATCTACTAAATTATTAGTATTGATAGAATCAATAGACAAAGGCTTTGCGAATTGTTCCTGCCTTTGGTTAAACGCCTCTAACAATTCATTAGATACTTCCTTATATTTTTGATATTCCAACAACCTTCTTACAATTCTTTCCTTTGGATCTTCCTCATAGTCATCTTCAAGCTCTTCAGTCTTTTTAGGTAACAATTTCTTAGACTTATATTCAATCAAAGTAGCTAGCTCTACAAGATATTCACTCTCAATCTCAAGTTCTAGTTTCTCCATCGTTTGAAGATAATTAATATATTGGTCAGTCAACACTTCCATATCCAAATCAAAGATATCCAATTGTTGTTCCTTGATAAGATGAAGCATCAAATCAAGAGGACCATCAAATTTTGTTGTCTCTACTGTAAAACTCATAACTAAATCATTATAACATATTGCCATTTACACTTATAATGGTGTATGGAGGATGTACATATGAAAATCGGAATCGCAAATGATCATGCAGCTACTAAAATGAAATTCGAGCTTATCGACTATCTAACAAGTAAAGGCTATGAAGTTGTAAACTATGGCTTTGACACAGAAGATAGTTGTGACTACCCTATTGCTGGTGAGAAGCTTGCCAACGGCATCATGAACGGTGAATGTGAAAAAGGTATTGCCATCTGTGGTACAGGTGTTGGCATCTCAATTGCCTGCAACAAAGTAAATGGCATCAGAGCTGGTGTATGTTCAGAAACTAAGACTGCTGCTCTTGTTAGAGAACACAACAACGCCCAAATTATCGCCTTTGGTGCTAGAATTGTTGATTTAGACACAGCTAAACAATTAGTAGACACATTCCTAACTACTGACTTCTATGATCCAAATGGAAGACATGCTAGAAGAATTGGCGAATTAAAAGAAATCGAAGAAAGACAAAAATAGAATCTAATTACTAGATTCTATTTTTCCATTCATCTTCTTTAAATCCCACAAGAACAAATTCATCGCCTATCAACAAAGGTCTTTTAACAAGCATCCCATTAGTTGCCAATAAATGTAACTGTTCATCCTCACTCATAGTCAATAACTTATCCTTGATATTGTTATTCTTATATACTAAACCGCTAGTATTAAAAAACTTCTTAAGTGGTAAGCCACTTCTTTCATACCACTTTTTTAATTCATCATATTTAGGATTATCTTCCACTATATGACGTTCTTCATATTTAATATTATTGTCATCAAGCCATTTTTTAGCCTTAAGACATGTAGAACACTTTGGATAACATATAAATAGCATAACTTTACACCTCTTGTATTTATTCTATTAATTTTAGTTTTAAAATCCATAAAAATGCTCATATTAAAAGGTTTCTATTACGAAGCCACTTAACAAACAGCTTTATGTAATGTATCTCTAACAGCACCCTTGTCTTTAATTAAATTCTTAAAGTAACTTAATACTGAATCCGCTAATCCAGCATCATATAGATTAACCCCAAAGATCTTTTCATTTTCCAACAATGGCTTAACACAAGATACATCACTATCACCAAGTTTTAAATTTTTAACATAAGGACATATCTCATTTAATAGTGGATCAGGACTCAATTCAAATTGTTCACCATTATCATCAATAGCCATTAAATATCTTAACCATCCAGCAAATACAAGTGGAATCAGCTTTAATTCACTCAAATCATAGCCGTTTTTAACATAGGACTTGATTGTTTCACCAAATCTAATCGCCAACTTTTGTGAAGTATCACAAGCGATTCTTTGTGGAGTATCTGGCATAAAAGGATTTACAAGTCTTACGTTGATTACAGTATCAATGAATTCCTTAGGATTTAAAACCTTTGGATCAACCACAACCTTTAAACCTTCTTTATAGCCAATAGTCTTAATTAAGTTAACTAGGTCAGCATCCTTCATTTCATCCGCAATCTTTTGATAGCCTAATAAACAACCAAATATCGCAAGACTTGTATGTAAAGGATTTAAACAGGTACACACTTTCATTTTCTCTACCTTATCCACTGTTTCTCTATCAGTAAACAAGACACCTGCTTTTTCTAAATTTGGTCTACCATTGGGGAACCAATCTTCTATAACTAAATATTCACTCTCTTCCGAATTCACAAAAGGCGCAATATAAGTATTCTTAGAAGTAACAAGACCATCAATCCCCTCTATTCCACTTAACATTTCTTTGACATGCTTGTCAGGACGCGGAGTAATCTTATCAATCATAGACCAAGGAAAAGAAACCTTATACTTATCATTAACATAATCCACAAAGCCTTTTTCAACCTTATTGTTTTTAGCCCAATTAGTCGCAAAAGCATTCATAGCCTCATATAATTTATCACCATTATGAGAACAATTATCAGTACTAACCATCGCAATAGGCTTTTGACCATATAGATATCTTTCATACAAAAGTGAAGCCACTTTTCCCAAATAACTTACCGGTTTACATGGTCCACACAAGAAATCATCATACACGTTTTGATTATTTAGAGAATAACCTTTTTCAGTAATAGTGAAAGTAGCCATTTGTAAAGAATCTTTGGTAAAGATTTCCTTTAATCTATTGATTTGATTCTCATTATCTTCATCAAGGACTAAACTTTCACAAACAGAAGCGATAAGACTTTTTGAAACACTACCATCAGCCTTTAAAGTAACCAAAATATGACGATTATCATAAGGCCAATACATCTTTTCTACAACCTCATAGTCATAGCCTTCAGCTACAATTAAGCCCCTATCTAGTTCCTTTTCATTCAATAGTCTTTCGACTATATTGGCATGAAAAGCTCTAAACAAGTTACCGGCTCCAAAATGAATCCAATAAGGATTATCATATGTTTTAGTCTTTACTAAATTTAAATCATACTTCGGAACATTAAAATCTTTAAATTCATCTATCGGACTATCTATGCGCATTTTTATCAATTGCCTCCCATAGGCCATTCAAATAAGTAGCACCCAAGGCTCTATCATACAAGCCATAACCAGGCATCGCTACCTCATCCCAAATCATACGACCATGATCGGGTCTAATAGGACCATCAAAACCAATTTCATATAAGGCTTTCATGATCTCGTACATATCAAAATTACCATCACTGGATAAATGAGCTGCCTCTTCAAAGTTAGTTGGACTAATAAACTTCAAATTACGTACATGTGCAAAATGAATTCTACCTTTCAAACTTCTAATCATATCTGGTAAATCATTATTAAGATTTGTACCATATGAGCCAGAACAGAAAGTAACGCCATTATGTGGATCATCAACCATCTTCATAAGACGCAAGATATTTTCTTTATTAATAATGATTCTAGGTAGTCCAAAGACACTCCAAGCAGGATCATCGGGATGAATAGCCATCTTGATATCATACTTATTACATACAGGCATGATTCTCTCTAAAAAATACTTTAAATTTTCAAATAGTTTTTCAGAATCAACATCCTTATATAATTCAAACAACTCTTTAACATGGGCTAATCGATCAGGTTCCCAACCAGGCATAACACTTCCGTTTGTATCACTTGAAATTGTCTCAAACATCTTACTTGGATCAAGTTTATCTACAGCTTCTTGAGTATAAGCTAAAACAGTAGAACCATCCTCTCTAACTCTAGCAAGCTCAGTTCTAGTCCAATCGAATACTGGCATAAAGTTATAACAGACCAAATGAATATCTTCTTGTCCTAAGTTAACAAGCGTCTTGATATAGTTATCAATATAAAAGTCTCTATCAGCTAAACCAGCCTTAATAGAATCATGTACATTAACACTTTCAATACCTGAAAGTCTTAAACCACTAGCTTCTATTTCTTCCTTTAAGGCATGAATAGCCTCTTTTGACCAAACATCGCCAGGTTTAGTGTCATATAAAGTTGATATGACACCAGTAACACCAGGGATCTGTCTAATTTGTTTCAAAGTAACGGTATCGAATTTACTCCCATACCATCTTAATGTCATTTCCATAATTATCTCTTTACACGTGCACTAGCACCTGACATAACCGCTTCAACTTCCTTTAAAGAAGCCATAGAAGTATCACCAGGTGTTGTCATTGCCAAAGCACCATGTGCAGCACCATAGTTAACACAAGTTAATGGGTCACAACCCATGATTAAGCCATATACAAGGCCTGAGGCAAAAGAATCACCACCACCAACTCTATCTAATATTTCAAGATCCTTATAATCATTAGCCTTGTAAATCTCACCATCAGCCCACATAATTGCAGACCAATCATTTACAGTAGCTGTCTTAACAGTTCTTAATGTAGTAGCTACAGCCTTAAAATTCGGATAAGTCTTAGCTGCTTCATTAATCATCTTCTTATAGCCATCAAGATTTAAGGTCTTAAGATTTTCATCATTACCCTCAATCTCAAAACCAAGACATGCAGTAAAATCTTCTTCATTACCAATCATGACATCAACATACTTTGCGATCTCTTTATTAACTTCTCTAGCCTTTTCAAGACCACCAATAGCACTCCACATGCTTGGACGATAATTCAAGTCATAAGAAACAATTGTTCCATATTTTTTAGCAGTTTTAATCGCATCGATAACAGTTTGACAACTTACACTTGAAATAGCTGCATAAATACCACCAGTATGTAACCAACGAACACCTAAAGTGCCAAAGATATAATCAAAGTCAAAGTCTTCACTTGTTGCCTTTGAAATGGCAGTATTAGCTCTATCTGAACAGCCAACAGCACCTCTAATGCCATAGCCTCTTTCAGTAAAGTTCAAACCATTACGGCAAGTTCTACCAATGCCATCAGTTTTCATCATCTTGATTAATTTTGTAGAAACACCACCTTGTTCAACAAAATCTACTAATAACTTACCTACTTCATTATCCGCAAAAGCAGTAATAACACCAGTATCTAAGCCAAAGCACTTATGAAGGCCTCTAACGACATTATATTCGCCACCGCCTTCCCAAGCTCTAAAAGATCTAGCAGTTCTGATTCTACCCTCACCTGGGTCTAGTCTTAACATGATTTCACCAAGTGAAACAGCATCAAACATACATTCTTCTTTAGGTCTTAAATTTAGATTCATTATCCTCTAATCTCCTTTACTCTTGCTACTGCTGTCTTACTCATTTCCTTAATCTTTTCGAATTCACCGTTCTTAACAAGACTAGACTTAACCATCCAACTACCACCAATAGCTAAAATACGATCATATTTTAAGTAATCTTCCATATTATTTTCATTAATACCGCCAGTAGGGATAAACTTCATCATAGTGTATGGTGCAGCTATAGCCTTAATCATACTTAAGCCACCACTTGGTTCAGCGGGAAAGAATTTTAATACATCAAGGCCCATCTTGTAACCCTTTTGAACATCACTAGGAGTACATACACCTGGTGTCACAGAAATATTATTATCTAAACAATACTTAACAACTTCTTCATCAAAACCAGGAGAAACAATAAATTTAGCACCTGCTGCAACAGCTTTCTTAACTTGATCGACACTTAAAACAGTGCCAGCACCAACTAGCATCTCAGGATATGCTTCACTAATAACTCTAATAGACTCTTCAGCGGCAGCAGTTCTAAAAGTTACTTCTGCACAAGGAAGACCACCTTCAATTAAAGCCTTCGCTAAATCCTTAGCATCCTTAGCATCATCTAATACAACAACAGGAAGTATTCCTACTTCAGAAATCTTCTTTAAAACATCATTCATTTTTTGTATTCCTCCTTAGAATGTGTTACAATAGTTTCGTATTGTGGAACTAGTTTCCATATAACGAAACATCTTCGTTTAGATTATACAACTTTTTGTACTATGGAAAACAAAAACCCTATTCAAGTATCCGAAAAATTATTTAAATGTTTAGAATTATTAGTAGATAAAGGTGAATGTGGACTTATTGAGATATCAAAAGAATTAGATATCAACAAAGCTAGCATTCATCGTCTTTTACAATCTTTGATGATGTTGGGATATGTTTATCAAGATAAGAATAATTTAAAATATCGTCCTAGTTTTAAAATTTGTGCTCTTTCAAGTAAAATTCTAGAAAAAAATGATATGGCCTCAATTTGTAGACCCTATCTTAAAAAAATATCTGAATATACAAACGAAACAGTGCACTTAGTTAAACTCGTGGATAATACTGCCGTTTATATTGATAAAGTGGAAACATCTACTAATTCAATAAGACTAATATCAAAAATTGGAAAAGCAATTCCCTTATATTGTTCAGGGGTTGGCAAAGCTATGTTAGCTTATATGAGTGATGAAAAAATAGAAGATATTTTTAAATCTAGCGACATCAAAACTTACACAAACAATACGATTGTAGATATTGAAACTTTATTGAAAACAATAAATAATGTGCGTAATAATGGCTATGCCCTAGATAATGAAGAAATGGAAAAAGGAGTGAAATGTATCGCTATTGCCATAAATGATTTTGAAAATAAACCAACTTATGCGATATCGATTTCAGCTCCTAAGGATCGTATGACATCAGCAAACATCAATAAGTATGCTGCATATCTTTTAAATATTAAAGATGAAATTAATGATTTAATTTGCCCTACAATATAATCTCCACTCCATAATCTTATCAAAGTTATGTTTAACAACTAAATAAGAGACAATGGGTGCAAGTATATCCGATATACTCTCTGATGCAAAAATATAAATAGGGGAAAAGAATAAAGGCAAAATAAACAACATAATAAAATATACAGACTTTCTAAAGAAAGATAAGAATAAAGAAATCTTAACCTGTCCTAAGGCAGTCATGCCATCAACCATCTCATATTGAAAACCTAGTGGAATAATGAATAAAGTATATATTTTTAATGCTTTAAAAGTCATTTCTTTTAAATATAAATCTTTAGTAAATAAAGTTATAAAACCGTTGCCAAATAGATATACTGCCACAAACATAATCGTGCAATAACATGCGCAAACTTTCATCAGATAATAGAAAGTTTCCTTAACCCTATCAACATTATAAGCGCCAAAGTTATAACTCAAGATACACTGAGTACCACCACTAATACCACCTAAAGGCATTGTTACTATCAACATAAAAGATTGAATAATAGTATTAATCGCAATATAAATATCTGCCTCTTGGCCACCATATTTTTTAAGTAATGAATTAAGCGCAATAATCATTACATTATCAAACATCACAATGATAAATTGGTTAAAACCAATGGTTAATATTTCGCTAGATAACTTTAAATTGAGTTTCTTAATACGCAATGATATTTCTAATTTCTTTGACATCAAGATATATAAGACAAAGACACAAGATGCAAATTGACCAATAATAGAAGCTAGGGCAGCGCCAGTAACACCCATATTAAACTTAAACATCAAGATCGGATCTAAGATAATATTGATAAAAGTACCAATCAAAGTAGTCACCATAGCCATCTTTGAATAACCTTGACAATTAATGAAATTATTCATACCTATAGTAAGTAAAGCGAATGGCGTACCCAATAGATATACTTTAAAGTAGCTTATTGCATAAGGAAGTGTTGCTTCACTTGCCCCAAATAATAATAAAATAGGCTCTTGAAAATAAATAATAATCGGTGGAATGATTATTGAGATTATAAGTAACAATACAAAAGAACTAGAAATAATATCTCTAGCTACATTTTCTTTCTTTTCACCTAATTTAATAGCACATAAAGCACCACCGCCAACACCAACAAGAGATCCTAAGGCAGCAATCATCGTAAGAATTGGTCCACACACGCCAACCCCTGCAAGAGCTAAAGAACCGGCATCTTGTAAATGTCCAATATAGATTCTATCGATTACCGAATATAAGACATTTACAATTTGAGCTATCATACTAGGTATCGCAATCGCAAAAACTAACTTGCTAATTTTATCTTTACCTAAATCATTTTTCATACAAGCAATTAAAAAACGGCCAATAGGCCGTTATTCCTATTTATTATTCAGCCATACCTGCTGTAACGATTGCCATTACATATACTTCATCAGCATCGCAACCTCTAGACAAGTCGTTAATAGGAGCATTTAAACCTTGTAAAATAGGTCCATATGCTGCATAACCACCAAGTCTTTGAGCAATCTTATAACCAATATTACCAGCTTCAATCAATGGGAAAATGAATGTGTTAGCCTTACCTGCAACAGTTGAATTAGGACATTTAACCTTAGCTACAACTGGAGAAATAGCGGCATCAAATTGTAATTCACCATCAATTGCTAATTCTGGATCCATCTTTCTAGCTTCAATAACTGCATCATGAGATAAAGCTACTGTACCACCCTTTGCAGAACCATAAGTTGAAAATGATAATACTGCAACCTTAGGATCAATACCAAAATATCTAGCAGTTCTTGCAGTCTCAACTGCAACTTCACCAAGTTGAGCAGCAGCACTCAATACCACATTGCCTTCCTTATCAAGTCTATCAGTATAAGCAATATTAATAGCGCAATCGCCCATAACTAGCTTTTCTTCAACGCCTTCTTTTTCTCTTTCAAGAATGAAACAAGAACTTACTAAATTAGCACCCTTTCTTGTTTTAATTAATTGAAGAGCAGGTCTTACTGTATCAGCAGTAGAGTAAGTAGCGCCACCAAGTAAGGCATGAGCCTTGCCCATCTTTACAAGCATAGTACCGAAGTAGTTACACTTAGTTAATAAGGTTCTACATTCTTCTTCACTCATCTTACCTTTTCTAAGCTCAACCATAGTCTTAACCATCTCATCCATTTCAGGATAAGTAAGAGGATCTAAGATTGTAGCCTTAGAGACATCTAAACCATTTTCCTTGGCAACACCATTAACTTCATCAACATTGCCACATAAGATAACATCCATTAAATCTTCATTTAATAATCTTTGCGCAGCACTTAAAATACGCACATCATTACCTTCGGTAAAAACAATTGTCTTACGACTAGATTTTAAGTTGTTTAACAGCTTATCAAACATACCCATTTTATATATAACCTTCTTTCCTATATATTCTACTACTCTTCAATATACTTTGCGAAATATTCATCATAACTTAAACCACTTTTATAAACATCACTCGCAACATCTCCCACATAACGGAAATGCCATGCCTCATATTCATAACCAGTGGCTTGTTCTAAACCTTCAGGATATCTTAAGATAAATCCATACTTATAGGCATTATCAGCCAACCACTTTGCGGCAGGTGTCAAGTAAAAGGTATCAAAGTCATGACCTGAAGTTAAGATATCAACCGTATAGCCTGTCTGATGATCAGAGAAACCAGGTCTAGCACTATAGATATCAACCTTCTCTTGAGGATCTATTGTTAAGTAACGATTATAAATGATAACTTGTGTCTTATACGAACGATACGATGAAGTTACATAGAAACTAACACCATCTTTTTTAGCAGCCTCATACATCTTAACATAAGCATCATAAGCCACTTTTCTTAAAGAACCATAACCATATTCCTTTAATTCAATTAAATCAGTTGGTACATAATCAGGACCCAAATAATAATATTTATTAACTAATACTTCAGTTCCATACTTATCAGGTTCAGCATAAAAATTATCCTCATAATATCTTAAGAAACTTAAGGTATTAACATATTCAACTAAACTTCTTATTTCTTCTTTCTCATCCTTATATTTAAGATATAAAGGCAAATTATCTACAATATACCCCTTATCCTTAATAAGCTTAGATACTAATTCAACATCTGAATCAATTCCTTGTTTAGCCATAAAGATAACGGTATCTGCATCCTTGATATCCTTATATAAATCAAGATATTCATTTATTTCATCAACAACAAAGTCTTTATTTGAAGTCAAATTCTTAATAACACCATAGTTAAAATAACCAATGGTACCATCATTCACCAATCTAACGATATCATTACCATTTAAGTGCCTACTAAATTGAATATATAATCTTAAATTTTCTAATTTAAAATCTTTATTAGAAAGAATAGAATCTAAATTCTCATCATACTCACTAAAAAAGACTTGGTCCTTTTCATCTAAGCTACTAATGACATTAGCGGCCTTAACAGAATAACCAAGCTTTTTATACTCGTTAGAACAAGCACATAATAGTAATAAAGTAAATAATAATATAAGCTTTTTCATGAAGTAAATAATAATGAAGCCAAAGGTAAGATTGTAATAACTACCATTAGGATTATTAAAATCCACACAAAAGCCTTACGAGTTGTTTTATTCATTTGCGATAGCAGCCTCAAGCGCAATCTTCATCATATTAGTGAAAGCTGTTTGTCTCTCTTCTGCAGTAGTCTCTACATGATTAACTAAAGAATCAGAAACAGTAACGATACAAGCTGCCTTCTTATTTAACATCTTAGCGTTGTGGAAAAGCGCAAAACTTTCCATTTCAACTACCAAGCAGTTATTTTCATTAACACCATCCATATAGTTAGAAGACGCATCATGATAGAAAACATCACTAGAATGAATTCTACCGCAAGTTACTGGAATACCAGCCTTTGTAGCACTATCCAAAATAGTCTTATTTAATTCTTCACTTGGATATGTTACATGTGTATCTACACCAGACATAGCCAAAGGATAAGAAGATTCAGAATAAGCACTATCAGCAAGAATTACATCATAAAGATTTAATTCTTCCTTATAAGCACCAGCTGTACCAATTCTAATGATAGATTCTACTCCATAAGAACTATATAGTTCATATGAATAGATACCAATACTTGGCATACCCATACCAGAACCCATAACAGACACTTTCTTGCCCTTATAAGTTCCTGTATAACCAAACATGTTTCTAACTGAATTGAATTGAACAGGATTCTCTAAAAAAGTTTCCGCAATAAATTTTGCACGTAATGGATCGCCTGGCATCAATACAACCTTAGCGATATCTCCCATAATTGCCTGATTGTGAGGTGTTGACATAATTAATTCTCCTTATAATTACTTAAAATATTTGTGTCAAAAGAACGAACTTTCTTCTTCTTTTCTCTGTAAACATTCAATGCGTTATTAATCAACAAATCGCATTCTTCTCTAAAATCAACGCCAACTTCCTTCCATAAATAGAAAGCAAGTGAACCTGGAATCGAATTAATTTCATTGACATAAACAGAACCATCTTCCTTATCAATCATAAAATCAATTCTAACTGCCCCAGAAGCATTTAAAGCCTTAAATGACTTTAGCGCATATTCTTCAATTTGTTCCTTTTGATTGTCATCAAGTCTTGCTGGAACAATTCTACTAGTACTAGCCATACCCTTAGAACCCTTAGTGGGAGTCGCCTTAAAACCCTTAGATCCTTTACCACCACCAAGATACTTATTTGAGAAACTTAAGAATTCATCACCCTTTAATACTTCCTCAATAGCACTAACCTTAGCATCCTTACTATTACCCATTACTGAGATGTTAACTTCCTTTAATTGTTTAACCATCTTTTCAATAACAAGCTTATCATCATATTTAGCACATTCACTTAAAGCACTCTTTAATTCATCCTTCTTATGAACAATTTCAATGCCAATACTTGAACCTAAATTAGCTGGCTTAATAATAAGTGGATAACCAATCATTTCAGCCTTAGCCTCAATATCCTTATAAGTATTTGTAATATCATTACTATAGACAAAGAACCAAGGAACCATTGGAACATGTTCATATTCTAAGATTTCTTTCATTATAACCTTATCTTGGCCTACTGCACTACCCAATACATTACTAGAAGTATAAGGAAGATCCAACATTTCAAGCATTCCTTGTAGAGAACCATCTTCGCCCCCAGTACCATGCATAGCCAAGAAAGCTACGTCGATAGTTTGTGCCTTCGCAAACATTCCCTTAATAGGCTTTAGATAAACCTTATTACCATCCTTGTATAAACACACTTTATCCAATGATTTACATAGCTTATCAAGATCATAATAATTCTTTAATTCAAATAAGTTAGAACCTGTATATAAGTCGTTTTCCTTAGAAACATAAATAGGTATGATTTCATATTTTGTATCATCAAGTGCCTTTAATGCTTGATTACCTGTGATACATGATATTTCATGTTCACAAGACATACCTCCAAAAAATACTGCAACATTTAATTTCATAAAAACATTATACACCCTTCTATAATCTAGCAAGTATATCTTCTACTCTATCAATCATAGCCTCTATTTCAACTTTGGCGTCACTAATACGTCTTTGTATTGCCAAATCAGAAAAGATATTATCAAAAAACAAATCAGTTAAACCAACAAAATCATCAGTTCTCAAGTTATTATCATCAAAAGAATAAACATCAGTCAATTCTCTTTTAAATACTTCCAAATCCCTTTGAGCTTGTTTTAAACAAGAAGATACCTCATGCATCTTATGATGCTTAAATAAGCCTACTAGGAAACTATCTGAGAAAATGTCAATAATACCAGCGGTCTTAGCACCATCAATTTGTCTTAGTGCCTCATATAAACTATCTAGAGCCTTTTGTCCTGCAACCCTTGCCTCTTCTAGTTCATCATCTATTCTTACTCTACCCTGCATTATTTATCAAACACTTCCCTAACTTCAGCCACTGTCTTTGTCAAATCTTGAATATCACTAGGAACAATCAACTTAGTAGCCTGTCCATCAGCCACCTTTTCAAGTGCTTCATAAGATCTAATCTTTAAATAAGAATCACTAGGGCATGCTTCATTAATTAGCTTAATAGCTTCACCTTGAGCCTTAGCTACTTTCTCAATTGCCAAAGCCTCACCCTCTGCTTCTCTAATTCTTTGTTCCTTAACTGCATCAGCTCTAAGAATTGCAGATTCCTTTTCACCCTCTGCACGAGTAATTTGAGATTGTTTCTCACCCTCAGCAGTCAAAATAATAGCTCTTTTTTCTCTTTCAGCCTTCATCTGCTTCTCCATAGCCTCTTGAATAGACTTAGGAGGAGTAATATCCTTTACTTCAACACGAGTAACCTTAATACCCCACTTATCAGTGGCGTCATCTAAGATTTGGGTAATTTGAGAGTTAATAGTATCTCTACCAGACAAAGTATCATCAAGTGATAATTCACCAATAATATTTCTTAAAGTAGTAGCACTTAAATTCTCAATCGCCGCAATTGGTCTTTCAACTCCATAAGTTAATAACTTTGGATCAAATACTTGGAAAAAGACAATTGAATCAACCATCATAGTTACATTATCCTTAGTAATAACTGATTGAGGTTCAAAATCAGCAACCTGTTCCTTTAAAGAAATCTTTCTGACAACCCTTTCTAAAATAGGAGTCTTAATATGTAAACCAGCTTGCCACGTACAGCTATATTTACCAAGTCTTTCAATAACCCAAGCACTACCTTGAGGTACAATGCACATGCAAGAAATTAAACCAACCACAATAAGCACAATGACGATAATCACAAAAATCATAAAAATAAACCTTTCTTAAAAATAGCCTCTAGCTAATGTCATAAAAATAAACACAATAGTCATTACCAAAAAAATGAAAAGAAATAACAGAATAGTATCTAATGCTTCATTATTAGATTTCTTAGGCTTGATATTACCGTGATGCGCTTGATAATGCTCAAGTTTTAGTTTTCTAGCATCATTAATATCAAAGCCTGTAACTAACAAGTTCTCTCTTCTTATCTCTTTGGCAAGCCAATCTTTTTCTCTATCTTCAAATAAATCTAAATCATTTTTCATAATAGAATCACCTCTTAATGAATGAAGGCATCTGGTAAATCATTCTCCAATAGAATAGTATCTTTTACACTATACTTTGTATAAACTTCATTAAAGGCTTCTTTTTCACTATTTACAACCTTGACATTATTCATATCAAAGCCACTGTCCTTTAAGCCTCTATAGATAGCCTCAGTATTCTTTTCACCAACCAATATTACATTATCAGCCCTATCTTTCATATAAGCACCAAAGGCATAATTTTCATTAGCCTCTTCCTTACCCAAATCAACCAAGCCTGGTGTCACAATAACTCTTTTACCATTCATCATAGATAAGACTTCAAGCGATCTCTTACAGCCAACTGGATTTGAATTGAAGGCATTATCAATGAAAGTGAAACCATTAATCTTTTTAATCTCTAAACGATGCTGTACCTGCTTAATATTAGCTACACCATCAATTATCTCTTCTTTACTTAAACCAAGTTCTCTAGCTAAGGCAATGCCACATAAGATATTAGTAACATTATGACTACCAAGTAAAATAGTCTTAAAAGTAGCTACCTTGCCATCTAACTTAACTTTAAATGTCGTACCAGCATTTGAATACTTAATACCGTAAGCACAATAATCAGCCTTATCATTTTCAATGCCAACACTAAGCACCTTACAAGTATTGTTGATTTTATAATTCGCAATATATTCATTATCCAAATTGATAATGCCAACGCCATCTTTTGGTAATCTTTCAATCTCTTCCATCTTTTCCTTAATGATATTATCTAAGTTACCAAATGTATTTAAGTGTTGAGGGCCAATAGATGTCACAATACCATATTTAGGCTTCACAAAATCCATCAAATAAGTAATTTCACCAACATGATCGGCACCCATCTCACAAATAAATACTTGATAAATAGGCTTATACATTTCTCTAATAGTTCTTGTGATACCCATCGGCGTATTATAAGAAGCTGGTGTAATTAAAGTTAAATATTTAGATGAAATAATATCATTAACAACATTTTTGGTAGTTGTCTTACCGAAAGATCCCGTGATACCAACTTTAATTAAGTTATCATCATTCTTTAAAATATCTCTAGCCTCATTCTCAAAACCCTTTTTAATCGCATTTTCGATAGGATTTGTGATAATCGCGACTAAATAAATCAATAAATATGGTAAATAGATACTAATAATACCTACAAGATTTAAATAATTATGTAAATTTTTAGTTAATAAGAAAGTAATAATAAAGCTTAAAATCGCATAAACAACAATTTGTCTTTTAACTCTACCAGTATACACAAGCGGTTTTACATATTCAGTTTTCATTTCTTTTTTAATCACCATATAAGTAAAGACAACAGTGATTAATAATATTGAAGACAATCTAACACCCTTAGGAACAACAAAACATAATAACATCAACACTACATAGATTAAAGCATTAGAGTAATGAACATTATTCTTATCAAATAACCATTCAGTATAACGATAGAATTCATAACGATTTTGTTGAAAAACGTGTAAAGTATTCTTAACATATACAAGACTTAAACATAAAAATACTAAAGTTATTAAAATATAAAATAAATTATTCATAGTCTCTCCTTAAAAACGCATCCAATACTCTACAAAAACGATCTGGTTGGTGGAAATAAGCGAAATGATCATCACCTTCAAAGACAACCAAAGTCGCGTCAGGCATTTCCTTTTCCATCTTCTCACCCATCCAAAGCGGCGTAGCCTCATCATTCTCACCAAAAACTAACAATGTTTCTGGTTTAATATCCTTTAAATAAGGGCTAATATCAAAGTTAACAGTCTTAACTAATATTTGTTTCATGATTTCACTAGCATTTTTATAATCGCTGCTACCGGCATTTTGTCTAAGTTTAGCACTTAAACCCTTAAATGGCTTCAATAAAATCTTACCAGCTTTATAGCTATAAACCCTTAAGTACCATTCAAGATCATGTTTTGCCATAACACCAGCTGCACCTGTTAGCACCATCTTGTTAACAGGATACTTATAGGCATACAACAAAGAAATGCGACAACCAAAAGAATGACCAATTAAAATTGGATTTTCGATTTGATTTAGTTCTACAAATTGTCTTAACATTTCAACATAATCTTCGATAGAATAAGCAGCTTTCGGTTCCTCACTCCTTCCAAAACCTGGTAAATCAATATTATAGACTTTAAAGTGTTCCTTTAATGATTGAGCAATAAAATCCATCATAATTGTATTCTGTCCCCAACCATGTAAAAGAATGACATCTTTGCCCTTGTCACCATTTAATTCATAATAAATATCAATATCATCAATTCTTACAAAACTCATAAGTAAATTTTCACTCATTTCTCCTTCTTTATCAAGGGAAGGTTACTCATTCCTCTCAAAACCGTGCGTGCGATTTTCCCGCACACGGCTTCTCGTATCAAGCTTTGGAAAACTTTCCATTCCATCCCCATATAT
>JALFIR010000013.1:0-11800 GCA_022776215.1 Solobacterium sp.
ATTCTTATGCCTTGTGATCGCAACCTAGAACATCAGTAATCTTGTGCTTAACAAGTTCCTTGATGTTGTTTCTAGCTGGCTTTAAGTATTCTCTTGGGTCAAACTTTTCAGGGTGTTCATCGAAGAACTTTCTGATTGTACCTGTCATAGCAAGTCTTAAGTCTGAGTCGATGTTGATCTTACATACAGCCATCTTAGCAGCTTCTCTTAATTGAGATTCAGGGATACCAACAGCATCTGGCATCTTACCACCGTGTTCATTAATCATCTTAACGTATTCTTGAGGAACACTTGAAGAACCATGAAGAACGATTGGGAATCCAGGAAGTCTCTTTTGAACTTCTTCAAGGATATCAAATCTTAGAGGTGGAGGTACTAGAATGCCTTCTTCATTTCTTGTACATTGTTCAGGAGTGAACTTGTAAGCACCATGAGAAGTACCGATAGCGATTGCTAGTGAGTCACAACCAGTTTCCTTAACGAATCTTTCAACGTCTTCTGGACGAGTGTAAGAAGAATCAGCAGCATCAACCTTAACTTCATCTTCAACACCAGCTAATGTACCAAGCTCAGCTTCAACTACAACACCATGAGCATGTGCGTATTCTACAACCTTCTTAGTAAGTTCAATATTTTCTTCTAGAGATTTGCTAGAAGCATCAATCATAACAGATGTGAAACCATCATCAACACATTCTTTACATGTTTCGAATGAATCACCATGGTCTAAGTGTAAAGCAATTGGAAGACCTGTTTCAATTACAGCTGCTTCAACTAACTTAACTAAGTAAGTTCTGTTAGCGTAAGCTCTAGCTCCCTTTGAAACTTGTAGAATTACTGGTGCGTTGCATTCCTTTGCAGCTTCAGTAATACCTTGGATAATTTCCATGTTGTTTACGTTGAAAGCACCGATAGCGTAACCGCCTTCGTAAGCTTTCTCAAACATTTCTTTAGTAGTAACTAATGGCATATTTTTTCTCCTTCTTATTTACCTCCATAATTATATACCAAAGAATTCAACTTAATAAATAAAATGAGTTATAATATACCACATGAGTTTAATAGAAGTAAAAAATCTAGATTTTTCCTATAACGAAACAAAGAAAGTTATTAAAAACATTTCCTTTGATATCAAAAAAGGAGACTATGTTACTATCATTGGTCACAATGGTAGTGGTAAATCTACTCTTGCTAGATTATTAATTGGATTACTAGAAGCTAAGGGTGGATCTATCAATATTGATGGTCTTGAACTAAACGAAGAGAATGTTTACAAGATAAGAGAAAAGATTGGGATTGTTTTCCAAAACCCTGATAACCAATTTATTGGATCAACCGTAAGAGATGATATTGCCTTTGGACTTGAGAATCATATGGTTCCTCAAGGTGACATGGATGATATTATCAATAAATATGCTAAGGAAGTAGGACTTGAGGAATTCTTAGATAAAGAACCTACTGCCTTATCAGGTGGACAGAAACAAAGAGTGGCTATTGCGGGGGTCTTGGCGATGAATCCGGACATTATTATTTTTGATGAAGCTACTTCGATGTTAGATCCAAGAGGCAAAAAAGATATTAAAGATATTATGCGCAAATTACATGGTGATGGTTCTTTTACTATCATTTCAATTACTCATGATATTGAAGAAGTATTACAATCTAGCGATTGTATTGTCTTGAATCAAGGTGAAATCTTTATGCATGATAAGCCATGTGAAGTGTTTAAGCATGCTGATGAATTAAGAAAAATTGAACTTGATATTCCTTTTAATTTAAAGCTTAAGGAAGCTCTTAAGAGAGAACATATTAAATTAAAGGGTAGTGAAATAGATGAAATGGTGGAAGAATTATGGCGATTACATTCAAATCATTAAGTTATATCTATGATGAGGGTATGCCTTATGCTCACCATGCCCTAAAAGATATTAATTTAAATATTGAAGAAGGCAAGATTACAGCTATCATTGGTAAAACAGGTAGTGGTAAGTCTACTTTAGTCGAGCATCTAAACGCTTTATTAGTGCCTAGTAGTGGTTCTTTAGAGATTGAAGATACCATTATCTTGCCTGGTAAGAAGAACAAGGGATTAAAGGCCTTAAGAAAGAAAGTTGGCCTTGTTTTCCAATTCTCTGAATATCAATTGTTTGAAGAAACAATTCTAAAAGATGTTGCCTTTGGTCCTAAGAATTATGGTGCTAGTGAACAAGAAGCTATTGCCAAGGCTAAATTAGCATTAAAGATGGTTGGCATTGATGAAAGTTATTATGAAACTTCACCATTTGACTTATCAGGCGGTCAAAAAAGAAGAATCGCTATTGCAGGTATTTTAGCTCTAGAACCAAAAATCATTGTCTTAGATGAACCTACTGCAGGACTTGATCCAAAGGGTAGCCAAGAGATGATTGACTTGTTTGTTAAGTTAAATAAGAAGACTGGCATTACGGTTATTTTGGTTACTCATGATAATGAGATTGTCTATAACTATGCTGATAATACGGTTTTGATGGCTGATGGTGAGGTTAAATATAGTGGTAACACCTTAGAATTATTTAATGATAAAGAGAAGGTCAAAAAATTTAATATTCTAGAACCAAAGATTTTAAGTGTTAAGAATGCTTTAAATGATAAGGGATTTAAGATACCATCAAATGTGCGTACAATTGATGAGTTGGCAAAGTATTTATCAAAGGAGCTAAGAAAATGAACAATTTAGTATTTGGTAAATATATTCCTGTTAATTCAATTATTCATAAGCTTGACCCTCGTGCCAAGATAGCTGCAATGTTTGCGATGATTATCGCCATCTTTGTGCCTGACTCTTGGTTTGTATATGGAGTGCTAGGAGCAGTTATTTTAATTGTTGTTTTCTTAGCTAAAGTAAAATTAAGTTTAGTACTTAAGACATTAAAATCAACAATGTTTATGATGTTATTCCTGTTGATAATCAATTGTCTAACTATTAAAACAGGATCTGAATTATTAACGATTGGTGGTTTTATTTTATATAGTGATGCCATCTTTAATACCTTATATATTGTAGTAAGACTATTATTGATGATTATGGTAACTACTACTTTAACTGCTACTACCAAGCCTTTAGATTTAACACTTGGTATTGAATCGTTATTGTCGCCATTAAAAGTGTTCCACTTTCCATATCATGAAGTGGCTATGATGATTTCGATTGCCCTACGTTTTATTCCTACTATTATTGAAGAAACAATGCGCATCATGAATTCACAAAAGTCTCGTGGTGTTGATTTTGATGAGGGCAAACTAAAAGAAAAGATTAATGCGATTTTATCTTTGATAATTCCATTATTTACTGTAGCTTTCCAAAGAGCTTATGAATTGGCTGATGCGATGGAAGCTAGAGGTTATGTTCCTGATAAAGAAAGAACTCGCTATCATGTTTTAAAGATAGGTGCTAGGGATATCATCTTTATTATCTTAGCTAATGTTTGTCTTGCGTTCTCTATTGCCTCAAGATTTTTCTTATGAGATATAAGGTAACAATAGCCTATAATGGCAATAATTATGTAGGCTTTCAATCACAACCTAACGGTCCTACAATTCAAGATAATATTGAAAAAGCTTTAAAGGAAATATTCCATGAGGATATTAGAATTATTATGGCATCAAGAACAGATGCTAAGGTTCATGCTTATGGTCAAGTATTTCATTTTGATAATGACAAGGAAATGGATCCTTATAGACTAAAAGGGGCTTTAAATTCTTTAACTAACAAGGACATTCATGCCATTAAGGTGGAAGTGGTTTCTCAGAACTTTCATGCTCGTTTTAATGTAAAGAATAAGACCTATAAATATTTAATTAACATCGGTGAATACGATGTTTTCTTGGATGGTTTCGCTTATCAATGTCATTACAAATTAGATTTAGATTTGATGAAAGAGGGTGCTAAGTTATACTTGGGCACTCATGATTTCTCGAGTTTTAATACAACTCCTTATGAAGATAAGGTAGATCAAACTCGTACTATTACAGAATTTAAAATAACAAGAAAAAAAGACTTATTGACAATCACAGTAACTGGTGATGGTTTTCTTAAGAATATGGTAAGAATCATGGTGGGTACTTTGATTGATTTGGGTAGGGGCAAAAAGACTTTAGCGGATATTGAAAATATGCTGGCTGTGCCAAATAAAAAAGCTGTCAGATATAACATAACTGGCAGCGGTCTTTACTTATATAAGATAAGATATTGATCCTTTATGATCTTCATATTCAACTTCTGCAATAGCTCCATTGATGATGGTGAAATGAGGATGGGTATGTCCAATGTCCATTTCGCTAATAAATGGAATGTTTTCTAGTGCTTTTGAATATGCTTGTTTATAACTTGTAATGTACTGATTATAGGCGATGCTTTCAAAGGCCACTCTTCCAAACAATATAGCTTTTGTATATTTGAAATAACCTGCTAATTTAAATTGTAATAAGGTTAAATATACATCAAAAGCTGACATAGAGAAGATGTCAAAGTACCAAATAATACCATCGTCCTTATATTTTTCAATAAATTCATTTACATGATCATAGGGTGTGCCGATTATCTTGGCTAAACAATCTAGACATCCTCCAATGATTCTTCCTTTAGTTTTAAAATCTTTTTCACTTTCATATCTAACTGGTAAATAATTATCATTATCATTTATATAGTCAATAAATGGTTGATATGTTTCATAACTTTCTTGTTTAGATAGCTTACCATATAAATATTCATAAGTGATTAAATCATCCTTATTTCCTACAAAAGACTTGGCGTTACATGAATATATGGTAGCTATATCTAACATGGTAGTTACAACAAATAAAAGGTTAGTAGGATCACTTGCTCCTAGATACCACTTAGGATTGTTTTTAATATTTTCATAGTCAATATAAGGCAATGTCTCAAGTTGACCATCACCACCTGCTGCGCAAATTATAGCTTTAATATCTTTGTTGGATACTAATGAATTTAATTCCTTAGCTCTAATAATAGGTGTATTGGCAACTAATGCGTTGTTTCTCACTGATGTTGTTTCGAATATTTTGTTTTGTCTAGATAAAAAACTTAATGATTTTTCGTATTCTTCAATATCATCACCAACGCCAGCACTTAGGGCACAAATGCCAATAGTGTCATCTTTTTTTAAATAATTTGGATATATCATACTCAAAATTATATAATTTATTTAACGATTTAATGGAGAAAAATAAATATGAAGTATGTGATGGCTCTTGATCAAGGGACTACTAGTTCTCGCTGTATCATTTTTGATAAGTTGGGGAACATGGTTTCTGTGGCTCAAAAGGAATTTACTCAATACTATCCTCATCCTGCTTGGGTAGAACATGATGGTAAAGAAATCTTTAGTTCAATTTTAGAAGTAGCAAGACTGGCTTTAAAACATGGAAGAATTGATCCAAGTGATGTGGCTAGTATCGGCATTACTAATCAAAGAGAAACAACTTTGATATGGGATAAAGCAACGGGCGAACCTGTTTATAATGCAATTGTTTGGCAATGTCGTAGAACTAGTGATATCATCGATGATCTAGTAGAAAAAGGCTATAGCGATATGATTAAGGAGAAAACAGGATTAGTTCCTGACGCTTATTTCTCTGGCAGTAAGATTAAGTGGATTTTAGATAATGTAGAAGGGGTAAGAGATAGGGCTAACAAAGGTGAACTATATTTTGGTACTATTGATACTTGGTTAATTTATAATCTAACAGGTGGTAAGGTACATGTTACCGACTATACTAACGCTTCTAGAACAATGTTGTTTAATATTAATACGTTAGAGTGGGATAAAGAATTATTAGAGTTATTAGATATTCCAGAGTCTTTATTGCCTGATGTTAAACCATCTAGTTATGTCTATGGTGAGACTGTTCCTGAGATGTTTAAGGCACCGATTAAGATAAGTGGGGCAGCAGGTGATCAACAATGTGCTTTATTTGGACAATGTTGTTTTAATAAGGGTGAAATGAAGAATACCTATGGTACTGGCTGTTTCTTATTAATGAATACAGGTACTGATTTGGTTAGATCAAATAATGGTTTGGTAACTACGATTGCAGCTAGTGCTAATGGCAAGATTCAATATGCTCTAGAGGGTTCAATATTTATTGGTGGTGCTGTTATTCAGTGGTTAAGAGATGAATTAAAGATAATTAATTTTGCTAGAGAGAGTGAAGTTTTAGCAAGCGAAGTAAGTGATACAGAAGGCGCTTATGTAGTTCCCGCTTTTACAGGACTTGGTGCTCCATATTGGTCACAACATGCTAGGGGTACAATTGTAGGTATTACTCGAGGTTTTAATAAGAATCATTTGGTTAGGGCTACTTTAGAATCTATAGCTTATGAAACATATGATATTGTCAAGGCTATGGAAGAGGATGCTGGTGTAGTGGTTAGAGAGCTTAAGGTTGATGGTGGTGCTAGTGCTAATAATCTTTTGATGCAATTTCAAGCTGATTTATTAAATGCCAAGGTATATCGTCCTATGGTGACTGAGACTACGGCTTTAGGTGCTGCTTATTTAGCTGGTTTAGCTGTTGGTTTTTATAAGGATGAAGATGAGATCAAGTATAATTGGTCAATTGATAAGAGTTTCTCTAGTACGATGACTAAGGAAGTTAGGGATACAAAGATTAAGGGTTGGAAGAAAGCGATTGATACAGCTTTATTTTGGGCAAAATCGTGATAATATTGTCTCATGAATATTCCATTAATTTTAGCATTTTTATTTTTTGCAGGTGCCTTACTTGGCTATATACTAGAATTCTTTTTTAGAAATCTAATTAGTCATTCAGGTCCTCGTGGTAAGTATTTTATTAATCCGGGTTTTTGTAAGGGTCCTTATCTTCCAATCTATGGTGTTGGTCTTACAACGATGTTTTGTATCACTTATACAGTAGATGCGTATTTGGATAATCCACCGGCTATTGTAATTATTATCGGTATTACAATCGCAATGACGCTTATTGAATTTGTGGGTGGCGTTTTCTTATTGAAAGTTATGAATATGCGTCTTTGGGATTATCGTAAAAGATGGGGCAATGTCATGGGTGTTATTTGTCCATTGTTTTCTTTCTTTTGGGGTGCGATAGGCGCTGTTTATTACTTGGTAATTCATCCAATTGCGATTGATGGTATTGTTTGGTTAACAAATAATTTGGCTTTCTCATTCTTTATTGGCTTGTTCTATGGCGTCTTCCTTATTGATAATTATGTTTCTACTATGGAAGCAATCGATATCAAGCGATTTGGTGATATGCATGGTATTGTCGTTAAGTATGAAGAACTTAAGGATTTACTTGCTCAAAAGCGTATTGAGGCTGAAAAGAAGCTTCCTTTCTTCAATCAAGTTAAAATTGAGAATATGTCTTTAAAGGATACTTTGTCTAAGTATAGCGAAATCTTAGAAAATAAGGCAGAGGTTTTCCAAAACTTGCGTCATAAGAAATAATCACATAATTTTCCATAATGTATACACACAGCTTTCACATTTGAAAGTTATCATTGGGGTACAAAGTAATTAAATACTTTGTGTCTCCCTTTCGTTTATATATAAAAAAGAAGTTCCACTATGGTGGAATTTTCTTTATAATACATATTAGCAGGAGAAAATAAATATGAAGAATGAAGTTAAGTGTTATAGATGTGGCCATAAGATTGATGTTAATTCAAAGAATTTAAGTGAACAGGTTACTTGTCCTCATTGTCAGGGTAAGATGGATTTGGATAAGAAGACTAAGACTAAGTATACTGTTTTGCGTTATATTTTTATCGTGCTTGTTTCTTTTGTTTTTGTGACAATGATTTTTGCGGTTACTAAATCAATGGCTATGATTGTTGCGTTGACAATTTTATTGGCTTTTGGTTTATCTACCGTTTCTCAAAAAGTTGGTTTATGGTTAACTTATAAGTTGTTTGGTTTATGCTATGAGCATGTGGAAATTGACAAAAAGAGTAAAAAATAAGTAAAGTGGTTCAATATAGTGAGCCATTTTTTTATTATCTTAGTATAAAATATAGCTATGGATATCAATCAAAAAATAATGGGTAAGAATGGGTTAGCCTGTGTTAAGATGGCTAAAAGCTTGATAAAGGTTCCAATTGGAGCTCGTATGCCAACAGTCAGTGAATTAGCAAACTCTAATTGTATTCCGGTAGGAACTACCCACAATGCGTTAAGAACATTGATAGAGTATGGTGCAATCGAGATTATTCCTAGAGGCCATATGGGTTCTTTTCTTGTTGGCAAGGATGCTAAGAAGTTATTAAGTATAATTGGTGTTCAATATATTTTTGGTGCTATGCCTGTAACAGAAAATAAATATTTTAAGGGTCTGGCATCAGGAATAACAAGTCAAATGAATAATGAATATAATATTCCTATTAATTTGGCATATATGAGAGGTTCTAAGACTCGTATTGAGATGCTTATTAATGGCCGTTATGATTTTGTGATTGTTTCTAAGATGGCTGCTAATGAGTATATTAAGAAAAAAGGCGGTATCGATATTGTTTTGAATTTTGGGATTTTTTCTTATACTCAAAATTATTCTTTAAAGTTTCATAATGCAAGTATTAATGAAATAAAAGATGGCATGAGAATCGGCATCGATCCTTGTTCTATCGATCAAATAAAGTTATCTAAGGATTTATGCAGAAAAAAGAAGGTTGAGTATATAGAAATATTATCTTCAAGAATGGATGATGAATTGGAGCTAGGAAATATTGATGCTGCTTTAATATATGATGATAATATTATTTATGATGATATTCCTGTTGACGGGTCGTGCGCAGTTTTGATTGTTGATAGCGAAAAGATGGAAGTCGCTGAAATAATAAGGGATTTAATAGATAAAAGAGAAATTATAGAGATACAAAAACAAGTAATTGCAGGTAAAATTAAGCCTAGATATTAACTAATATTATGTTTGAGCAAGCAAGATAGGGTGGAAATAATATGAATGTAAATCAAGAATTAATGAGCAAGAATGGGTTAGCTTGTGTCAAGTGGCAAAAAGTTTAATCATAATTCCAATAGGAGGGCGTCTTCTTACGGTTAGTGAGTTTTCTATCGAAAATGATACTCCGATTGGAACTACTCATAATGCGTTAGAGACTTTGATTAAGAATGGAGCAATTGAGATTGTTTCGAGGGGTCATATGGGTTCTTTTTTGGTGAATAAAGATATAAAAAAATTATTGTGTTATGTAGGTGACCAATATATATTTGGGGCTATGCCTTTGCCTTATACTAAACGTTTCGAGGGTTTGGCCTCAGGTTTGATAGCACAAATGGAAAATTCTTATGATATTCCTGTAAATTTAGCTTATATGAGGGGTTCTAAGACTAGAATTGAAATGTTAACGAGTGGTCGTTATGATTTTGTGATTGTATCTAAGATGTCAGCTAAAGAGCATATGGAAAATCATGATGATATAGTGATTGCTGTTGATTTTGGACCTTTTTCGTATACAAAACAACATGTTGTGATGTTTAGAAATAATGATGAAAAAGAAATTAAAGATGGAATGAAGACTGGTATTGATCCTTTTTCTATTGATCAAACAAAGTTAACTAGGCATATTTGTGTAAATAAGGATGTTGAATTTGTGGAAGTTCAATATTTGAGAATGTTTGAAAAGATAATGGACGGTAGTATCGACGCAACGATAATGTGCATCGGTGAAGCAAATAGCTAGGCTTTAAATATTAATTGTGTTCCTCTTGAAACGGAACTTGATAGTACTAATGCTGTTTTGGTTGTTAAGAGCGATAGAGAAGAACTTATCGCATTAATTAAAGAATTGATTGATAGAAATGAAATCTTAGATATTCAGAAGCAAGTCTTGGATGGCAAGATACAGCCAAGCTACTAAATGTATGTGCTATAATTGGTATGCATTATGTATGTATAAAGGAGATAGAAATGTTCAAATTAATTAAGGCAACAAATTATGATGATATGTCAAGAAAAGCTGCTAATATCATCGCTAGTCAAATCACTTTAAAAGAAGATTCAGTTTTAGGTTTAGCTACAGGTTCTACACCTATTGGTACTTATAAGCTATTAATTGAAAAGTTCAATAATGGTGATATCGATTTCTCTAATATCAAGACAGTTAATCTAGATGAATATGTAGGACTTGATGGTGATAATGATCAAAGCTATAGATATTTCATGAATCATAACTTATTTGATCATGTAAATATCAATAAGGCTAATACAAATGTTCCAAATGGTAAGGAAGCTGATGCAGAAAAGGAATGTGAAAGATACCATGAAGTTATAAAGTCTATGGGTGGTGTTGATTTACAATTATTAGGTATTGGTAATAATGGCCATATTGGTTTCAATGAACCAGATGAAGTATTTTCTTTTAAGACTCATAAGGTTGAATTAACAGAAAGCACTATCAAGGCTAATAGTAGATTATTTGAAAATATCGAAGATGTTCCAAAGTTTGCCTATACTATGGGTGTTGGCGAAATCATGGCTGCTAAGTCAGTATTGATTTTAGCTAGTGGTAAGGCTAAGGCTCCTATCATTAAGGAATTATTAACTGGTGAAGTTAAGCCAAGTGTTCCAGCTTCAATCTTGAAGTTCCATCCTAATTGCATTCTAATTGCTGATGAGGAAGCTTTAAGTGAATTATAATAAGTAAGGTGACGATGTCACCTTTTTTAAAGGAGAAATATGAGAGCTTTGTTTACTTGGCCAATAAGTGAAGAATATAAACAAAAGTTTAAGGATACTGGTATTGAATGTGTTTTTAATACTAACTATACAAAAGATGACATTGATAATGTCAATGTTGTTTTTGGCAATCCTAATCCTGAATATTTAAAGAATAGTCATATTAAATGGTTACAGCTTGCTAGTGCTGGTGCTAATAATTATTGTGATATAGATGACTCAATCGTCCTTACAAACGCTTCTGGCGCTTATGATGAGGCAATTTGTGAATATATGCTAGGAATTACCCTAGCAATCACAAAGAAACTCTATGGCTATTATAATCAGCAATTAGAAGGGGTTTGGAAAAGCTTAGGCAAAGTTAAATCGATTAAAGATTTGAATATTGTCTGTGTTGGTATGGGTAGCATTGGCAAAAGATACGCTAAGCTTATGCATTCATTGGGTGCTAAGGTCTATGGTGTTAATAGAAGTGTTCATGAAAAACCTGATTATGTAGAGAAGTTGTATACAACTAAAGATATGGATAAAGCTTTATCTATTGCTGATGTGGTTGCGATAACGTTACCTGAAACAAAAGAAACATATCATATGTTTGATTATGATTTACTTCATAAGATAAAAGAAGGTGCTATCTTAATGAATCTAGGCAGGGGAACTCTGATTGTAGAGGATGATCTTGTAAAAGTAATGCAAGAACACTATTTAGATTCTGTTTATTTAGATGTATGCGAAATAGAACCACTACCTAAGACTAGTAAACTATGGAAACTAGATAATGTCTATATAACTCCTCATATTACGGGAGGCCGTCAATCAGATATTAGTGTTAAAAATGTTGAGGATATTTTCTATAGAAATTTAGTTCATTATCTAAATAGTGAAGAATTAGAGAATATTGTTGATAAGAATAGAGGCTATTAAAAAGAAACATACCATTAAAGCAAATCGCGGATGAAGAGGCTAGATTTTAAGCCTCTTTTTGACTACTTATTATCATTTTCAGTAATTTAATCGTTACTTCATATAAATCATTTTCTATATTCTTCTCGTTTTCTATAAAGATAAA
>JALFIR010000025.1:0-31974 GCA_022776215.1 Solobacterium sp.
GAACTTTGCCTCCATCTTCTTTCAGATTCTACCTCACGATAGACACCCTTGATATTGGCTAGTGGTTGACTACTGCGATGATAATCCCCACGATGGACTTTCACCATCTAGATATATGCCATGCCCGGCATACCTTAAAAGACTATCTAAAGCAATAATAGCTTATAGATAGTCTTTTTTAGTGTTCATAATAAAAGGTATCCACATTCACGAATACCTTAAATAGTTATTTAATTGTAATGATCTTCATCATATTAGCACTGCCCTCGCCTGTTGGATAACCTGCAGAAATAACTACAAGTTCACCAGGCTTATGGCCAAAGGCCTTGCATACAGCACTAGCTAATTCATCGTCGTTTGTAAGATCATTTTGAACTCTTGAAATAACAGGAGTTACACCAGCATAAGTCTCTAATGCATGTTGAGTTTGTTTATTGAAAGTAACTGCATAAGTAGGACAAGCTGGACGATACTTAGAAATAACCTTAGCAGTTGTACCACCTTGTGTGAAGACAACAACAGCACCAACAGGAAGTGTTAATGATGCATCAGATACCGCAATGCCGATAGCATCTTGAATAGTATCATGCTTATATTGTTTCATTGTCTCTAAGTGTTCTCTAAATGGGAAGATGTCTTCGGCAGTTTCACAAATTGAAGCCATTGTCTTAACTGCTTCTACTGGATAATCACCAGCAGCAGATTCTGCAGATAACATAACCGCATCACTACCATCTAGTACCGCATTAGCAACATCACTTGCTTCAGCTCTTGTACAACGAGGATTATTTGTCATCGAATCTAACATATGAGTAGCCGTAATAACTGGTTTACCATATTGGTTAGCCTTCTTGATGATAAGCTTTTGATAGATTGGAACTCTATCTGGGCTTACTTCTACACCTAAATCACCTCTTGCCACCATTACGCCATCGGCAACATCTAAGATTTCATCGATATTATCAAAGCCTTCTTGGTTTTCAATCTTAGCGATGATTTGAATACTTGGCTTGCCCATTTCAGCAAGAATCTTTCTGATTCTTAATACATCATCAGCTCTTCTTACAAATGAAGCTGCGATGAAATCTACATTTTGTTCACAACCAAATCTTAAGTCAGCATCATCTTTTTCAGAAATAAATGGCATAGTTAATTTAACACCTGGAACGTTACAACCCTTTCTAGATGCTAAGATACCATTTACTTGAACTTCACACTTTAATTCATCACTTGATTTTTCAATAATCTTTAATTGTTGTTTACCATCATTGACAAGGATTACATTGCCTTCTTTTACGTCATTGAATAGTTCAGGGCACTTGATAGTAACTCTATCATGAGTTCCCACAATATTTTCTTTACATAAAGTAACAATGTCACCTTTTTGGTAAGTTTCCTCACCATTTTCAAAGTCACCAAGACGAATCTCAGGACCCTTTGTATCCAATAAAATACCTAAATTAAGTCCATTTTCCTTTTCAACTTTTCTAACTAATTCAATGTTAGCTAAGTGATCCTTGTGTTCACCATGAGAAAAGTTAAGTCTAACAACATTCATACCAGCATTAGCCATAGCTAAAATAGTTTCATAATTGTTAGAACTAGGGCCTAAAGTACATACGATTTTTGTCTGTTTAAATATGCTCATAAAACCTCCAACAAAAAAATATTTTAATCGATTTAACTTGATTATACAAGTCTATCAAACAATCTATATAAATCTCTTTTTGACTCTTTTGGCATGTATAAAGCTTCATCAATTGGCATATTAGTAATTTGATTACTACGAATGCCACAACAATGGCCACCAACACCATCTAAAAGTAAATCTACTGCATGTTCACCAAGTCTAGATGCTAGTACTCTATCATTTGGAGTAGGTGAACCGCCTCTTTGAATATGGCCTAATACTGTAGCTCTACCAGAGAATCCAGTTCTTGATGTAATCTTGTTAGCCAAAGAATTAACATCGGTTAACTTTTCAGATACAATGACAATCGCATGATTCTTACCCTGTCTATCTAGATATGCAAGCTTTTCAATAATAGCCTCTTCATCAAAGCCAGTTTCAGGAGTAACCACAATTTCAGCACCAGTAGAAATACCAGACCAAATAGCTAAGTCACCACATCTATTGCCCATAACTTCAACAATTGAACAACGGTGATGGGAACTTGAAGTATCTCTTAATTTATCGACACATTCTACAACCGTATTAAGTGCAGTATCAAAGCCAATTGTAAAATCAGTACCCGCAATATCATTATCGATAGTACCAGGTAAACCTATACAGTTAATACCTTTTTTAGTTAAGGTTAGTGCACCTCTATAAGAACCATCACCACCAATAACAACAAGCGCATCAATATTATGAGATCTTAACATCTCACAAGCCTTATCTTGAACAGCTTCTTCTTTAAATTCAGGAAGACGTGCAGAACCCAAAATAGTACCACCACGAGATAAAATATCAGAAACACTAGATCTATTAAAGTCTACATAATTGCCTTCAATTAAACCCTTATATCCATCTTTAATACCAACCACATCAATACCATTAGCCAAGGCGTTACGAGTAACTGATCTAATGGCAGCATTCATACCTGGAGCATCGCCACCAGATGTTAAAATACCAATTTTTCTAATCATAAAGTTTCCCTTCTTTTGTTTTGTCCCAACAATACATAACTCTCACTCAATATATCAATTCTTTCTAAAAGCCTTTTTGCCCTCATTCTACTAGTGTTGTTTTTATCATAAGTATAATGTTCGAGTAAATCTTCCTTAGAAAGATTTGAAGTAAATAAAGTAGTTAATTTGTTTTCCATACGATAATCTAAAATATTAAATAATAAATCATCTCTAGAATAAGCACTAACTGACTCAGAACCTATATCATCAATAATCAAATATTTAGACTCTTTAATATCGTTTATGATACGGTCGTAAGTTATTTGATCATTAACTATCAATTGTCTCATTTTGTTTATAAAGAAATTAGACTTAATAAAAGCTACCTTCTCACCATTTAAAGCTAAAGTATTAGCCAAAGCCATGCACATATATGTCTTGCCAACACCCAAGTCACCATAGATATATAACCCTCTTGTTTCTTTATGTTGAGCTATTTTTTCAACTCTAGCATATAATCTTACAAGATTATCGTCTACAAGCTTAATATTCTTTAAATATAAATCACTATATTCACTAGGTATATCTGAATATATATAATTAGCTCTTATCTTATCCTCTATTTTCTTTTTAAGATACTTATCACAATAAGTAATATCGTTATAAACAAGATCATCATAATTCAAAGTGATTACTTCGCCTTTTTTGCCCTGTTTACAAGTATCAATTCCTGTACAGTTCCTACAAATATTTAAAGATTCGATGCAATCTAAAAAAGGACTTAAATGACTTTGTATATATCCATCACTTATATTATGTTTACTAATAAATTCATTAACATAAGGGTACTTTTTAATTAAACTTAGATAATCAATCATTATTGACCTCTCATTCTTTTTATAGCTTCTATTTCTTCAAAAGAAACATCATTATTCATAGAATTATCATACTTGGGCTCACTAAACTTTTGTCTAGACACAGTCTTCTTATTTGTACCATTTAATCTATCTAAGCACTCCTTAGCTGTCTTAACATCATTGTGATGCATATCATTAGCCAAAGAATAGATATATTTTTCAATTAATTTATTATCATTATTTTCCAAAACATATTCTAATAAGGCATTAATAACTTCAATATTTAAATGATATTCATGACCTAGTTCAAAGATAATTTTCCTATCCAAGACTGTAGCTTCCTTACCATTTAACTTAGACATCAAGAAAGTAATACATGGAACATTATAAGTTGCATCCTCAACACTTCGATATGGAGATATATGTTTTTGACATTTATATCTAAATAAATTTAAATTAAATTCAGGATCATTAGTTTTAATACATGAAAAAACAAGTGGACGCATGCTTTCCAAGTCAATGTTATATAAGTCGCCCATCATCGCGATTTCTTCAATCACCTCAGGCGTACGATACTTTATAGGAAAAGCATTTATTTCGCATTCTTTTAAAAAAGCATTTATATCAAAATAAGTACCAAAATTATATTTAACAGTTTCTTGTTTCTTTAAACCAGCTTCTTTTTCCTTAGTCCAAGAAGAAAGCTCTTGAGGATTAAAACGACATGACACATCATCAAAACCCTTATGCTTACCAAAAGTTTTAGCGTTGCTCAATAGGCTTTGATAATAAGTACTACTTGTCTTATTGATAAAGACTCTAGGTAAGATATCATCACTTACAAATTCTTCAATGCTCAAAGGATCATTTAAAATAAAAATATAAGTATTTTCATCTTTCTTCTTTAAAGTATTTACCAAACGATACTTATTCAAAAGCTTCATGCATTCTTCAAATTGATTGATTGAATATCTTAAAGAATTTAAAAGATCATTAAGCTCATAAAAGCGACTAGAACTATCTTTCAAACACAAAAATTCATATAAATAATGAGCATCATTACCAATCAAAGGGTTATAAAAAAGAATCAAGGCCTTTCGTCTTTTGTAACTTAAATCAACATTTGATTCTACTTTAAATAAATCACTTCCAAGCATTCTTACTTAACCACCTGTCTATCTTCTCATAAAGAGAAAAAAGACTAGAATCATTATATATTATTACATCACTTCTTTCTATCTTCTCTTTTATAGACATCTGGTTTTTTATACGCTGTTTACTTTCTTCAATACATAGTCCTCTATCAACTAATCTTTCTAAAGCAATCTTTTCATCAACTACTACAAGTAATATCTCATCAAAATATTTATCCCAGTTTACTTCAAAAAGTAAGGGCACTTCCGCAAAAAAGGGATCATGTTTCCCACTTTCCTTTTTCATCCTTTCAAGAATTAATGGATGCATAATTGACTCAAGCAACAATCTTTTCTTTTCATCATTAAAGACAATATTAGCCAACTTCTTTTTATCTAATAAGCCATCATCATAACATTCAGGAAAATAATCAATCAAAATATCACTATTTAATAGTTCTCTATTAACCTCATCACAATCAAACACAAAATAGCCCTTATTCCTTAAATAAGAGGCCACAGTGCTCTTTCCTGAACCAATAGTACCTGTAATAGCTATCTTCATTTTTGACAGTTAGGACAATAATAAGTGCCCCTTCCTTTCAATTTAACCTTCTTAATATCACCACCACATATAGGACATGTCTTCATCGTATGACATCTTAAAGATTGTTGAAACCTTCCCGTTACACCAAGAGAAGATGTATATGATCTAATGGTAGTTCCACCACACTTAATAGCCTCATCCAATACCTTGCGTGTTTCATTTATTAAATTGATAATATCAGTATCACTTAATTCACAGCCTTTTTTAAAAGGACTCACCCCAATACCGAATAAAATCTCATCATCATAGATATTACCAATGCCAGCCACAAAAGATTGATCTAATAATATCTCTTTAATAGGATTTTGTTTCTTTGAAAGATATTTCTTACAGTAATCCAGATTAAACCTCTCATCAAAAGGCTCTGGACCTAATTTCTTAAATATTGAATAATCACCAGTTTTAGGAATAAGTTCCATCCTGCCAAACTTTCTCACATCATGATAAAGAAGCAAATGACCATCATCCAACTTAAAAATAATATGAGTATGCTTATCATACTTGTATCCATCTTCCACATAGAAGTATTTGCCTTCCATCCTCAAATGAGAAACAAGTGTGATATCATCCATCTCAAAAAGAAGATACTTACCCCTTCTTTTGAAATCTCTAAAATGTTGACCAATCAATTTATTTTTAAAATCAGCAACATCGCCCTCGACAATCGGTGCATACAAAACAGCGATATCTAGTATCTTCTTATCTTTTATCTTTGTTTCAAGTGTTCTTAAAACAGTTTCAACCTCAGGAAGCTCTGGCATTATTTCGCCTCGTACCAATTCTTACCAAGAGATAAAGAAACATCCAAATTAACATCCAACTTATAAGCATTAATCATTGTATCCTTAACCAACTTTTCCATTATTTCAACCTCATCCTCAGACACCTCAAAAATCAATTCATCATGAACCTGTAAAATCAACTTAGACTTCAAATTATTCTCTTTTAAGACATTAGTCATCTTAATCATCGCAATCTTAATTAAATCGGCAGCAGACCCCTGAATTGGCGAATTCATAGCCGCTCTTTTACCAAATTCTCTTAAAGCCCACTTATTAGACTTAATCTCATCGATATATCTTCTTCTATTAAGCATCGTCTTAACATAACCATTATCTTCACAGAATTTAATCTCCTTATCCATATATTCTTTAATATTAGGATAAGTAATAAAATAATTCTCTATATACTTAGATGCATCCTTATACGACAAAGAAGTTTGATTAGCCAAACCATATTCACTAATACCATAGACAACACCAAAATTAACAGCCTTAGCATGTCTTCTAATTAAAGGAGTAACATCCTCTTTCTTAACATGGAAAACATCCATAGCAGTCAAAGTATGAACATCAATACCCTGATTAAAGGCGTCTATCATCTTTTGTTCATGAGCTAGGGCAGCTAATACCCTTAATTCAATTTGTGAGTAGTCACAAGATAGAATTAAGTGATTAGCTGATGGTTTAAAGGCCTTTCTAATCTCTCTTAACTCCTCATCCCTAATAGAGATATTTTGCATATTAGGTTCACTACTTGAAAGTCTACCTGTAGCTGTTGAAGTTTGAGAGAAAATAGAATGAATCTTACCATCACTTCCAATATATTTCTTTAATCCTTCAGCATAGGTAGAATTCAATTTAGAATATTTACGATAATCAAGAATTTTAGAAATAATTGGATGATAATCAACCAACTTATTAAGCACTTCCGCATCAGTGCTATCTTTCTTAAGATTTGGTAAATCTAGTTTGTTGTAGATGATATCTTTAAGTTGCATTGGTGAATTAATATTAAATTCTTCACCAGCTAATGTATAAATATCAGCTTGTAGTTCCTTTAACTTTTCATTAGTCTTAGAAGCTATTTTATCTAATTCATTAATATCGCAAGAAACACCCTCTTTTTCCATCTCGTATAAGACATAAGAAAGTTCTAATTCGATATTTTTGTAGTAATCTAATAAATCATATTCTTTTAATTTATCCAAAGCTTTAGGATAAATATCTACCATATATGAAGCTACTTCAAAGCTATAATTCAATACTTCACTTTCATTAAATTCCAATGGTTTTTTAACGGTTCCAAAGATATCCTTTAAATGTTTCTTTAGACTATGACCATAGGCATGACAAATCTTAGGCAAATCATTATGATTATTGTTGATTAAAAAACACATCAAGAAAATATCATCGGTATTTTTACCGATAGAAATATTGTGATAATCAAGATGGTGTTTAATATCCTTTAGTCCATAGACTATTTTAGGCTTATCACTAGCTAAGAAACTCAAAGCTTCTTCATCTTTCTTTAAATTATCTAAACTAATATATTCTCTTTTTTCTGTATTCGCAAAAACTACACCATATAAAGATCTTTCATAATAAGAAAAATCATCTGATACAAAGTAGATAAAAGGATTATCAAAAATAGAAATCTTATCTACTTTCTTACCTTCAATCACCTTTGGTTTGCTTGTATATTGTTTATTAATCAAAGAATACATCTCATATTTTTCAAAGAAAGCATTCTTTCCCTCTTCATCAATATCCAACTTAATATCATCTAGATTAACATCTAATTCGTAATCAGTAAGAATAGTAGCTAACTTCTTAGAAGTAAAACATGATTCTTTGTCATTAATCAATTTTTCTTTTAACTTGCCCTTAATTTCATCTATATGTTCATAGATTCCCTCACATGTATCATATTCATTTAAAAGCTTTGTAGCAGTCTTTTCACCAACACCATCTACACCCTTGATATTATCTGATTTATCGCCAGCAAGCCCCTTAAAATCGATGATTTGATAGGGTTTTAAAGAATATTCAGCATATAAAGCATGTTCATCTAAAACGCCAATATCAGACATGCCCTTTTTCATGCAGCAAATCTTAATATGCTTATTATCATCGATTAATTGAAACAAATCATGATCACTAGAAAAGATTGAAATATCACCTTTAAACTTATTGGCTAAGATACCAATAATATCATCAGCTTCAATCTCATCATATTCTAAATACTTAATATTGTAGGCATTAAGCATATCTCTAACTAAACCAAATTGTTCAACCAGTTCAGCAGGAGTTTCTTTTCTTCCTGCCTTATAATCAGGAGTCATTTGATGTCTAAAAGTAGCCTTACCCTTATCAAAAGCTACACAACAATAATCAGGTTCCACCATCTTAATAGCCTTATTTAACATATTCGCAAAAGCATAAACCGCATTAGTATAGGCTCCAAAAGATGTTTTCATGATATTAGAAAAACTAGTCGCATAAAACGCCCTAAATAAGACGGAATTACCATCAATTAATAAAATTTTCATATTATTCCCCTTCACTTGATACGATTGAATTTAAGACAGCAAGATTCTCATACATTAAAGTTAGATAATCCTTGTTGTCAGTTCTTTGAGTAGTTGTCAAAGAAGAAATATTAGAAAGATTAACTCTTTTTAAATTCAATTCTTTTTCAAGATTTGAAAATAAATCAAGCATCTTCTCAGACATATTTGGTTCATAAACTATATATTCAACCTTATCAGCTATAATTCTATCTTTAATAATTTGTAACTCTGATTCGGTTGGCAAAGCTCCATATCTTGATAAACAAACAGGATATACTTCAATACCATAAGCCTTTTGCCAAGAGCCAAAAGATGGAGTCATTGAAACAAACTTAATATGCTTATTTTCTTTTACAAGAGTTGTAGCTAAATTTTGATAAGCAGCATCCAGAGTAATTAAATCATTTTCTAAAGTCTTATAATTCTCTTCAAAATAAGCAGCTTGCTCAGCATAATTACTAGATAAATTTGTATAGATTTGTTTAGCCATAGACAACATGCCAATAGGACTTAGCCATAAGAATAAGTCATTAGTATAAGTATTTGTTTCCGCAAACATTTCACCATCATAATATGGATTTTCTACATAAGTAACACTACCATTAACATTTACTGGTGTATAGCGCTTAAAAGAATAGATACTTGAAGCACTTAAATCAACCTTGCTAGCATCAGAATCTAAAATATCATCGCCATAAATAGTCATGTATGGTTCTAAACCATTGATATAGTAAAAGGAAATAGTATTATCAATGATATCTTGATAATTTGAAACGATATTGGCATTTTGAATATCAGCACCATTTTGAATTGAAATAGTCTGAATTCGATCACCACCGATTCTATTCAATAAATATCCAATCGGATAACAAGTATATGTATGATATGTTTTTACGCCCTTACTAGTGGTACAAGCACATAAACAAAATATTGTTAGTAGACATAATAATTTCTTAAAAAACTTCATACCAAGATTATACAACAAAAATGCCCTCTTCTAATTTTAGAAAAGGACATTTCACAAATAATTCATATTGTTATTTAGACAACTTAATGTAGTAAATAGGATTACCCAAATCCTTAAACTTAGTCTCATAACCAGTTAAAGGCTCATCACGCTTAATAGAATGATAATCATAATTGATATCTAAGGTCTTTAAATTAGCCTCTTTAAAATACTCTAATGAGTCCATAAAGAAGTCCTTATTATCAGTCTTAAAGATAATAGTTCCATCATCCTTTAAAAGTTCCTTATACTTTTTTAAGAAAGTTGGATAAGTAAGTCTTCTTTTATGATGACCAGACTTAGGCCAAGGATCAGAGAAATGTAAATAAATGCGATCAATAGAACCCTTATTTATATATTCCTCAATCTCATTAGCATTTCTTAATAAGACTTTAAAGTTATCTAATTCATATTCAGAAGCCTTAATGATGGCCCTTGCCACACAAGTTTCATCTTTTTCAAGACCAACATAATAGATATCTTTATCTCTTTTAGCACTATCACAAATAAAATCGCCCATGCCCATTCCTATTTCTAGATAAATTGGCATAGTAGTCTCAAATTCTTTTAAATCTTCTAAAAGATAAACCTTTTCTTCATCTAAAAAAGGTCTAACCCACTTCTTCTTTCGCATTCGCATGAAAGAATTATACCATAAGAAAAACTCGGATTACCGAGTTCATCTACATTAACCAAGCATACCGCCATCAACTCTTAGTACAGCACCTGTGATATATGAAGCATAATCACTAGCTAAGAAAACAAAAGCATTAGCGATATCTTCTGGTTGACCAAGTCTTTGTAGAGGTACTTGCTTAGACATAGCCGCGATAATTTCTTTTGGAGCTTGAGCCATCATATCAGTCTCAGTAATACCAGGAGCAACACAGTTAACACGGATATTATCCTTACCAACTTCTCTTGCAAGTGAAATAGTCATACCATCAACCGCAAACTTAGAACCAGGATATACGATAGCACCAGGAGTACCAACTCTAGATACCATTGAAGAAGTATTGATGATACAACCTCCACCATTTTCCTTCATTAAGTTAATAGCCTTCTTTGAACATACATAGACACCCTTAACATTGATGGCAATAATTCTATCAAAAGTTTCATCATCAAAGTTGTATGTAGGACCACTAGCTGCAAGACCTGCATTGTTGATTAAAATATCAACCTTACCAAAACGAGCAACTACTTCATCGAAGGCAGCACCTACACTTTCAGCATCATCAAGCTTTGGACAAATTCCCATCAAAGAATCACTGTATTCACTTAGTTTTTCTAAAGCCTTGTCTACAGTCTCTTGTCTTGAACCGCACATTGCAACCTTAGCACCTTGTTTTAAGAAAGCTTCAACAGTCGCAAAACCAATACCTCTTGTACCACCTGTAATAATGGCAACTTTGTTTTCTAATAATTTCATATTATAATTCTCCCTCACTATTTAATATTATACTATGATAATTATTTAACAAATCATTAAAAAGAAAATGGTGACACCTTAGCATCACCATCATACTTGATTAATTATCCAAGCTTCTTACCAAAGAATCTTCTTTCGCCCTTAGGAGTCTCTTCCTTTGTTTCCTCGGTTTCAACCTTTGCCTCTTCCTTCTTCTCAGGCTTTGGTAATAACTCTTTGGCACTTACATTGACTCTACCCTTGTCGTCAATTTCCATAACCTTAACCTTAATCTTATCACCAATCTTTAGAACATCTTCAGGCTTAGCAACACGATCATGAGAAATCTTAGAAACATGAAGTAAAGCATCTTGTCCCTTAAAGATTTCAACGAAGGCACCAAACTTTTCAAGACGTACAACAGTAGCATCATAGATGTCTCCAACTTGAGCAACTCTAGCGATATCTTGAATAATTCCCTTAGCCTTATTGATGGTTTCTCTATCCATATGGTATAAAACAACCTTACCATTATCATCGATATCAATCTTAATGTTGTCGCATTCTTCAATAATCTTATTGATTTGTTCACCACCCTTACCGATAACATCTCTAATCTTATCAACAGGAATAGTGAATGTATCCATCTTAGGAGCATACTTAGAAACATCCTTACGAGGTTCACTAATACATGCCATCATATTATCAAGAATCTCTAGTCTGCCCTTCTTTGCTTGAGCTAAAGCTTCTTCAAATACTTCACGCTTAATACCAGTACACTTGATATCCATTTGAAGTGCTGTGATACCATCCTTAGTACCAGCTACCTTGAAGTCCATATCACCATAGTGGTCTTCCATACCTTGAATATCAGTCAAGATAGAATAAGAATCACCAACTTCAATTAGACCCATCGCAACACCTGCAACAGGAGCCTTAATTGGAACACCAGCTGCCATTAATGACATAGTACCAGCACAGATTGAAGCTTGAGAAGATGAACCATTAGATTCAACAACTTCAGCAACTGTTCTAATTGCATATGGGAACTCTTCTTCACTTGGAATAACTTGCTTAAGAGCTCTTTCGCCTAAGGCACCATGACCAATTTCTCTTCTGCCAGGATTGCCCATTCTACCTACTTCACCAACTGAATAAGGTGGGAAATTGTATTGATGCATGAAACGCTTCTCATCAACCTCAGTTAAGTCATCGATGATTTGATTATCACCTAAAGGACCTAAAGTTGTAATTGATATAACTTGTGTTTGACCACGAGTAAACATAGCAGAACCATGAACTCTAGGAAGTAAATCAATTTGAGAATCTAGAGGTCTAATCTCATCCAATGCTCTACCATCAGGTCTAATCTTTTCAACTGAGATTAATCTTCTAACTTCATTAGCGATAATTTCAGTACAATATTCATTTGTTTGCTTAACAAGCTTATCGATTTCCTTTTCACTTAAAGTTGTATCCTCTTCAAAATGAGCTTGCATATTCTTAGTAATGCTTTCTTGAGCATTATAAGATTCTAACTTATCATGAATTGAAACAGCCTTCTCTAAATCGTCCTTACCATTAGCATCAACATATTCCTTAATACGTGGATCGATTTCATAAAGAACAACTTCCATCTTTTCCTTACCGACCTTAGCGATAATTTCTTTTTGGAAAGCACATAATTCTTTAATCTTTTCATGACCAAACATCAAAGCATCTAACATTAATTCTTCAGAAACTTCTTTAGCACCAGCTTCAACCATATCGATCGCAGTCTCAGTACCAGCAACTGTTAAGTCAATTAATGATTCATTCATTTGTTCAACGCTTGGGTTAACAACAAATTCGCCATTGATATAACCAACTTTAACACCAGCAACTGGACCATTGAAAGGAATATTTGAAATACATAAAGCAAGTGATGCACCAAATAATGCAGCCATTTCAGCTGAACAGTCAACATCAACAGACATTACAGTATTTACAACTTGAACTTCATTTCTAAAACCTTCAGCAAATAAAGGTCTAATAGGTCTATCAATTAGTCTAGCAGTTAAAGTAGCATGTTCACTTGGTCTGCCTTCTCTTCTTAAGAAGCCACCAGGAATCTTACCTACAGAATATAATTTTTCTTCAAATGATACTGTTAGTGGGAAAAAATCAGTATCCTTAGCAACATTGCTTGCACAAGCAGTTGATAATATAACAGTGTCCTCATAACGGACTAGAACAGACCCCCCAGCCTGTTTTGCGATCTCACCAGTCTCAACTGTAAGTTTACGACCATAGAAATCTAAAGTAAAAACTTCTTTCATTTAATCTCTTCTTTCTTTCTAACTATTTGATTATACAAAATAAAAATGATATTTCCAAAAAGATTAAGCAAAATCCGCATTATTTATGACAACAACTAATAATAACTATATTTTTAAACCCGTCGAAATCGACGGAATTAAAAATTGTAAACAAAAATTTTATATTCTTATACTATTTAAGTATTCCCACATGCTCAAGCTTTGTATATTGTCTTTGTTTCTCAACCAATTACTGATTACTATGAATGTTTTCTTGCTTTGTATCTGCGATATCTGTAAAAATACGAATCAAAAATCCTTTAGTGTTAATTGTGTTTTAACTATAGGCAAGTAAATTAGAAAAGGTTAGAAACTTTATTCCTAACCTCATCTTTAAATAATTCCAGTTTTTATGTTGTCTATCAACAATGCTGCCTGTTCTGACAACGGAAATGGCATGGACTGTTTTACTTCTTCCAAAGCGAATCTAGATTTTATAGTTGCTGGATCAACTTGTTTTTAATACTATAAATATAAACTCAAAGAAACTCTATTTCTTTCCTTATCAATCTCGATGACATAGACATCAATAATGTCACCTACTTCTAAGTAATCATAAGGGCTAATATTTCTTTGTTTAGAAATCTTAGACTTATGAACTAGGCCATCATCATGTAAACCGATGTCCACAAAAGCACCAAAGTCAACAACATTTCTTACAACACCCTGTAACTTCTCACCAATAGATAAGTTATTAATATCAAGTTTATCTGACTTAAGGATTGGCCCTGCATAATCATCACGATAATCTCTTAAAGGCTCAGACAAGTTCTTGATGATGTCACTAACTGTATAAACATCACTCTCATACTTACTAGCTAAAGCCTTTACATCATCATTAGCTAAAGCTTCCTTTAATTCCTCAGAACCTAGAGCTAAACCATTGTGTTCCATCAAGATATTCTTAGCCAACTTATAACTTTCAGGGTGAATAGAAGTCATATCCAAGGCTTCCTTGCCATCCTTGATTCTTAAGAAACCCGCAGCCTGTTGGAAAGCCTTAGCACCTATCTTGTTAACCTTCTTAAGTTCTGATCTATTACTAAATAAACCATTCTCATTACGATAATTAACAATTTCATTAGCGCTAGACTTATTTAAACCTGAAATATGTTCAAGCAATTCTTTAGAAGCTGTATTTAAATCAACACCAACTCTATTAACAGTCTTAAGAACTGTAAAATCTAGCTTCTCATCTAATTCCTTAGTAGGCAAATCATGTTGATATTGACCAACACCAATAGATCTTGGATCAATCTTAATAAGCTCAGAAAGAGGATCCAATACTCTTCTTGCGATAGATACAGCACTTCTTTCTTCTACATGCAAATCAGGAAACTCGTTTCTAGCGTTCTCACTAGCTGAATAAACAGAAGCACCAGCCTCAGATACTAAAGTATACTTAACATCTAAGCTATTCTTCTTAACTAATTCACTGACAAACTGTTCACTCTCTCTACTTGCAGTACCATTACCAATCGCAATTAGAGAAACATTATATTTCTTAATCAAATTAAGACAAATCTTTTCAGCCTCAGCAACCTTCTTAACAGGCTCATGAGGGAAAATCTTATCAATATGTAATAGCTTACCAGTACCATCTAAAATAGCTAACTTACAACCAGTTCTAAAAGCCGGGTCAAAGCCCATAATGCAATCAACTGAAACAGGAGCTTGTAGTAATAAATGTTCTAAGTTATTCGCAAATACTTCGATTGACTTATTAGAAGCTCTTTCAAATAAAGAAGACCATACTTCATTTTCAACTGAAGGAAGTGCTAAACGATCTAAGCCATCAACAACCGCATCATATACCAAATCATTGACAATACTGTCCCTATCTCTTGATAGACCACGGAAACAATAGCGATACAAGTATTCCTTATCATATTCAAAGCTAAACGAAATAATCTTTTCTTTTGAAGCTCTATTAATAGCCATGATACGGTGATCCTCAATATATTTTAGTTTCTCACTGTAATCATAATATTTCTTATAGACGCCCTTTTCATCCTTGGCATCCTTTTTAAGCTTGCAAACTATAAAAGAATAATTATTAATAGAATCTGTAATCTTCTCTCTAAACTTAGGATCATCACTAACCTTCTCGGCAATAATATCCTGCGCTCCTTTTATTGCTGATTTAGTATCCTTAACTTCATCGCTAAGATATTTACTAGCTTCTATGTTAATATCGCCCTTATAAGGAAAGCCTAACATAAAGTTAGCCAATGGTTCTAAACCCATTCTAATTGCCTCAGAAGCTCTAGTCTTCTTCTTTTGTTTATAAGGACGATAAATATCTTCAACCTCTTTTAACTTAGTACAAGCTAAAACAGCCTCTTTAATCTCATCAGTCAACTTACCAGAAGTTTCAATAATTCTTAAGACATCATTTTTACGCTCTTCAAGATTTAATTGATATTGATACTCCTTCTCAATCGCAAAAATTTGTTCCTCATCCAAATTACCAGTAGCCTCTTTACGATATCTAGCTATAAAAGGCACAGTAGCCCCCTGTTTTAACAAATCAAGGGCAGCACTAACCTGCTTCTCCTTTAAATTTATTGTTTCTGCAACATATTTGATTAAATCCATAAAATAAACCTCGCCTAACTATTCTACTCTACTGACTTTAACGATTCAACCATCTCAATCTTTCTTAGAGGTTTGCGTGTCAATAAAAGCACAATAATCGTAAACACAAAAGTAATCAAGAAAGATGCAGTATATGAGAAGAAAGTAATATTCATGCCAAACATTACCATGTCCATATTGATGACATTCATGACAAAATGATGCTCAAGTAAACCAAGTGGCATACCAACAAAACCACCAATAATACTCAATATCAAGATTTCTTTAAAGATATAAGAATCTACCTCCTTAGGCCTAAAACCCAAGACTTTCAAAGTAGCTATCTCACGGGTTCTCTCTGCCACATTAACCTGTGTTAAGTTAATCAAAACCACAAGAGCCAAAGAACCAGCAGCCAATATAATTACCAAAATAATTAAATCCAAGGCCTTAATCATATTCTCAAAGTTGGCAATCATATTGCTGAAATCAAAAGTACTAGAATAATCCTTAAGTAACAAAGTATCCTTATTCAAGCTTTCGACATCATTAGACATTACCGCAATACTTGTATCATGTACCTTTTCATTAAAAGTTTTATTATAGTAATCATCAGACATAAACAAATAATGTTGGAAATACATCTCACAAATATCCTCAATAATCACATCAGCCTTAACACCATTATAAGATTCAACAGTAATGGTATCTCCCTTCTTGAGCTTATGATTCTTAGCATACTTTTCAGAAACAATAACACCACTATTTCTTAAATTCAAAATAGTCTTCTTATCAGTCTTGCGCAAATCCAATATCTCTAAAGCCTCACCAGTATCCATAACCTCTACAGTAATAGAATCAAGCTCCTCATTATCCTTATAGGCAGCTGAAGAATAAGACATAAAAGGTACTACTGTTTCGTTACTCACATCAGCTTTTAAAATATCTACATTCTCATCAACGTGTAAATCATTCTCTAATTGAATTGTATAGTTATAGTTAAAAATACGATTATATTGAATCTCAACTACATCCCTTACTGAATCCTTAATGCCAAAACCAACTACCAGTAAGCCAGTACAACCAGCTACACCAATAACCGTCATAAAGAATCTTGACTTATATCTAATTAAATTACGAGCTGTAATCTTAGATGTGAATGATAACTTATCCCATATAAAAGGAAGCTTTTCAATAAATGTTTGTTTTGTAAGCTTAGGAGCCTTTGGACGAAGTAATGAAGCAGGAACTTCATTCAAGTCACTTTTCACAACAAGATAAGTCACCAACATCATCAATAATGAGAATGCTAGAAAAGAGATAAGCACATAACCTATCGGATAGAACAAAATCATCTTAGGAAGCTTATACAAAAGTCTCCAACAAGTATAGATTACGGATGGAAAAAGTATTTGACCAATAATAATTCCTATTACACAGCCAATTAAACTTGCCAAGAAGGCATAACCTACATACTTACCTATAACTTCCTTCTTAGTGTAACCAAGAGCTCTAAAAATACCTATTTGGCCCCTTTGTTCATCAACCAAACGAGTCATGGTTGTCATACAAACTAAAGCTGCTACCAAATAAAACAACAAGGGGAAAGCATAGCCAATGGCTGTCATTTGTTTACAAGTTGCCTCAAACATATTACTACTATAGTGAGAATCACGATCTAGTATCATCCAATTAGCTTCAGGAAGCGCATCAATATCCTGTTGAGTCTTAATAAGCTTTGCGTTAGCCTTTTCTATTTCCTGTTCAAACTTCCTTTGATTCTCATTATATTCTTCTAAACCGCTATTATACTTTGCCTCACCGATATTAACTTGATATTGTAAAGCACCAATCTTTTGTCTATAAGTCTTTAAATTCTCGTTAGCCTCATCAATTACTTTTTGTAGAATTGCTAATTCATAAACATTATCACTACCATTAATAAAAGAATCTAAGCCACTTCCTAACATATTCAAAATCGTTTGAACATCAATATTCTCAATCTCATTCATCTTATTTTGAATTTGTTCATCACTGATACCCAATTCTTCTTTTTTATAATCTAGGGTATCCTGATAAGACTTTACTGTTTTCTCCAAACTACTAATAGCTGAATTTAAACTTGTGATTTGAGCCTTATAAGTAACTAAAGTGATATGAGCATCATCCAATTGTCTTTTCGCATCAGCCAATTTAGCCTCATTCTCATTCTTCTCTGTCTCAAACTTTAGTTTATTCTCATCTAATTCATTTTGAGCTTTCTCAACCACGATATCCCTATAGGTACTCTGATTGACAAAAGCAGTCTCTTCAACATTTGTCTTTAAATCAGCTACATAATCCTTATATGCCTTGGTATAACTTGTATATTCATCAGCACCATCTAAAGTTAAATAAATAGTCTTATATTGTTCACCAACAAAATTAGTATTATCAACAAGAACTACCGCATTAAGCTCTGTATTATTTAAAGTAGAAGTACCTAGCATCTTAGATGTATAAGCAGGTGATTGAGCTAAACCTACAATAGTATATTCATCATATCTAAGTTCTTTAGAAAGCTCTTCTTCATCATTTAAATAAAGTTTTAACTTCTCACCTATCTTATAAGAACTATCAGTAACTGTAGTTTCAATCAATAAACATTCATGATTATTCTTAGGTTCTCTTCCTTCATATATCTCATACTTATTGACATCACGATTAAGTTCTTCAACCCTAACTACAATTTCCTTATCGTTATCCCCCTTGGCATAAGTATCGACAAATCTAGAGGCAAAAACACCCATTACTCCTTCGGTTTCCCTAATCTTAGCTACATCATCAGCACAAAAACCATAGGTTGAATATAATTGTAAATCCTGTAGATCATTATCATCATTATACTTGTCCATGCTTTCTTTAAGGATTGTGGAACTAGACATTAGACCCATCATAAAGCCAGAACCAATAAGAACAATCAAAACAAGCGAAATAAAGCGCTTATATGTTTTCTTAATCATTCTTAAAGTATCTAAATTAAAAGTCTTCATAATTAGTATTCAATATCCTCAATACTCATTGGATTTTCATTAATCTCAACTGATTCAATATGACCAGATCTAACTCTAATAATCTTATGACCCATATCTTTTAAAGCACTATTATGAGTAACAATCACAACCGTCATCTTTTCTTTAAAAGCTAAGTCTTGTAAAACCTTTAAAACTTGTTTACCAGTAACATAATCTAGAGCACCAGTTGGCTCATCACATAATAATAACTTTGGATTTTTTGCCACTGCCCTAGCAATTGCCACACGTTGTTGTTCACCACCTGATAATTGACTTGGAAAGTTATTAACTCTATTCTTTAAACCAACTAAATCTAATACTTCTAAGGCATCTAGAGGATCTTTAGATATTTGTAGAGCTAATTCTACATTTTCCTTAGCAGTTAAATTTTGAACTAAATTATAGAATTGAAACACAAAACCAATGTCAAAACGACGATAATCAGTCAATTCACTTTCAGTTGCGTTAGATATATCCTTTTCATCGACCACCACACTACCAGAAGTAGCAGTATCCATTCCGCCTAAGATATTCAAGATAGTTGATTTACCAGCACCTGAAGCACCTAAAATAACTACAAATTCACCCTTATCAATGCCAAAAGAAACTTCATCTAAAGCTTTAATTTCAACTTCGCCCATCTTATAAATCTTAGATACTTTATCAAATTCTATATAGCTCATTTTTTATTCTCCATTAATTATTTTATTGATATCACTATTTAACATATTTACATATGATCTAAAGTAAACAATAGACATTTGTTTAAGAACATAGACATTTAAATCATTCTTCAAGAGTTCCTTAAATCCTGCAATAATTGAAGATGCATAGGCTCTTGAAATTATTCTTATATATTTAGAAAAAAGCTTAGGAACCTGTAAATGACCTGTGATTAGGTTATAAATCAGTTTAGAGAACCAATCTAATAAAGAAGCATTTAACTTGGAATCCAACATCAATATCCTAAATTCATCAGGATATTCCTTATAGATATCAATCAGCTTATCGATGATTTGATCAATGGTTTTAAGCATCTCTTCATTATCTAAACTAAAACCATCACTCTCTTTAAAGAAAGATAATTGATTATTGGTTTCTTCTTTGATAAGCTCTTCGATTTTCAATAAACAAGGTTCACATATCTTATTAATTAAATCTTCCTTATTATCAAAATAACGATAAAGATTACCAACAGTAACCCCTGAATCAAGAGCAATCTTTCTTAAAGAGGCATTCTCATATCCTTTTTCTAAAAGTTCTTTCTTAGAAGCTTCTATTATTTTGTTTCTTACTTCTTCTTTTAATATCTGTGCCATATAATAAACATCCGTTCATTATTATTATACACAAAAATGAACGGATGTTTACCAATAAAAAAGAAGCATTTAAGCTTCTTTCATGTTTAACTATTTTCTGATACCTAACTTAGTAATTAGATTTCTATATCTATTTACATCAGTTCTCTTTAAGTATTCCAAGAAATTTCTTCTCTTACCAACCATCATTAATAGACCTCTATTAGAATGGAAATCCTTAGGATTCTTCTTCATGTGTTCAGTAAGTCTATTGATGCATTCAGTTAGAATAGCAACTTGAACTTCTACAGAACCAGTATCGCCTTCCTTAATAGCGTACTCTTTAATGATTGCTTGCTTTTCAGCCTTTGTTAACATTTTTAAATTCTCCTTCTATATATCTTTTATTCCGAGCAATAACTGGAGATATTTGTGTCATAACCCAGAATAAAGCTAATTAATGATATCATCCCCACTACAAGAAATCAACCAAAATAGTATTTAAAATCTCTAAATTGGTGCATATACAATGATTATCCTTAAATACTAGATATTCTTTATTCTTTTCTATGGCCTCTTTATATACATTCCTAAAGTCTTCACCATATCTTTTATAAAATAAGTCTAAATCTAAGCCATAAATAGTTCTTAAAGACATCATCACATTCTCAAATTCTAAATCTTGTTTATCTAAATAGATATCCTCACTTAATAAGTCTTTCTTATTTATATAATTACGGACATTCTTAGTATAGGTATAGCGATGATTATTAACCTTACTACTAGCTCCTGGTCCTAAACCTATAAAATCATCATAGTTCCAATAACCTAGATTATGTCTAGAATACATATCATTTCTACAATAATTAGACACTTCGTAATGGTTATAATCCAAAAGCCTTTTCTCTATATATTCATACATATCAGCTTCTGTATCTTCATCTAAGTGGTTATAGCCCCTTCTATTAAACATCGTATTCTCTTCAATCGTTAAAGAATAGATCGAAATATGAGGCACATCCAAAGATAAAATATCATCAAGAGTCTTCTTTAAGATATCCATAGTTTGAAAAGGCAAAGAATACATAAGGTCAACCGAAATATTGTTGATACCATATGATTTGATTAATTCAACCTTTTCTCTTACCAAACCAAAATCATACTTACGATTCATGATTCTAAGTAAATTATCATCACTACTCTCTACACCCATGGATATTCTATTGACTCCATATTTCTTCATGATTTGTATTTTAGTTTCATCAACATTTTCAGGATTGACTTCAATAGTATATTCAATAGCACCTTTACTTAATGGATAAATCATACTCAATAAACACTCTAATTCACCACTATTTAAACAGCTAGGTGTTCCTCCACCAATATAAATAGTCTCAAAATTAGAAAAAGGAAGATCATTTAGATCTTCTTTTATTCTTTCTAAATATTTACTTATCAAGTCCCTATTAACGATAGTATGGGCAAAATCACAATAACCACAAATACTATCACAAAAAGGCACATGGACATATAAATGCTTATTCATCATCATCAAGTGATAATACTGCCATGAAAGCCTCTTGAGGTATTTCAACACTGCCAACTGCCTTCATACGCTTCTTACCTTCTTTTTGTTTCTCCAACAATTTCTTCTTACGAGAAATATCACCACCATAACACTTAGCTAATACGTCTTTACGTAAAGACTTAATATTAGTACGTGCAATAATCTTATTACCAATAGCAGCCTGTACTGGAATTTCAAATTGTTGTTTAGGCAGCAATTCCTTTAACTTAGCAGTGATCTTTTGACCTCTATTATAGGCAAAATCACGATGGACAATAATACTTAAGGCATCAATCATTTCACCATTTAATAAGATATCCATCTTAACTAGATTTGATTTACGATAGCCAATTAATTCATAATCTAAAGACGCATAACCCCTAGATACCGACTTTAACTTGTCAAAGTATTCAAAGATAATCTCTGATAGTGGCATCTCATAGATTAATTGATTACGATTATCATCAATATAAATCATATCCTTATAGATACCTCTTTTTGATTGTGATAATTCCATAACCGGACCAATATTATCACTAGGCACCATAATAGAAGCCTTAACATAAGGTTCCTCTATATAATCAATCTTAGTATTATCAGGCATCATACTTGGATTATCGATATCAACAATACTACCATCAGTTAAAGTAACCTTATAGACAACAGAAGGAGCAGTTGCGATAAGATTTAAGTTATATTCTCTTTCAAGTCTTTCTTGAATTACTTCCATATGCAATAGACCTAAGAAACCAATTCTAAAGCCAAAGCCTAAAGCCTTTGAAGATTCGGCTTCAAAAGTTAAAGAAGAATCATTTAATTGTAACTTCTCAAGTGCATCTCTTAAATCATTATACTTACTATTATCAGTAGGATACATACCACAATATACCATTGGATTCATTTTACGATAACCAGGTAATGGTTCACTACATGGATCATCAGCCAAAGTAATCGTATCACCAATAAAGACATCTTGAATTGATTTAATAGAAGCACAGATATATCCTACTTCACCTGCTGATAAAGAGTCTTTCTTAACTTCATTTGGTGTCTTAACGCCAAGTTCAGTTACTTCATATTCGGTATTTGAATGAAGCATTCTAATCTTATCGCCAACCTTAATCTTGCCCTCTTTTACACAAACAAAGACAACAACACCACGATAAGAATCATAATATGAGTCAAATACTAAAGCTTGTAGTTTATTAGTTACTTCACCCTTTGGACAAGGTAACTTATTAACAATGCTCTCTAAGACATCTTCAACATTTAAGCCAGTCTTAGCACTGATACATGGGATATCACTGCAGTCTAGACCAATAACATCTTCAATTTCTTTCTTAGTTCTTTCAACATCAGCACTTGGCAAGTCAATCTTATTGATTACAGGAAGAATCTCTAAATCATTGTCTAAAGCTAAATAAGTATTCGCAAGAGTTTGAGCTTCAATACCTTGGCTTGCATCAACTACTAAAATAGCACCATCGCAAGCAGCCAAAGAACGAGAAACCTCATAAGTAAAGTCAACATGTCCTGGTGTATCAATCAAATGGAATGTATAGTCTTGTCCATCTTTGGCATGATATTTAATTTGAACAACATTAAGTTTGATTGTAATACCTCTTTCTTGTTCAAGATCAAGCGAATCAAGAATCTGAGTAGTTACCATCTCTCTTTTAGTCACTGTATTTGTTAGCTCTAAGATACGATCTGCAAGTGTTGACTTGCCATGGTCGATATGAGCTATGATTGAAAAATTTCTTATATTCTTATTCATCAAACATTCCACCTACTAAATTCTTACCAGCTCCATTATAGAAACTCTTGGCATCCATTGTATTCTTGCCCTCCGGTCTTATCTTATATACTTTAATAAAACCATTTCGACAATCAATTCTTAAATAATCCTTTTCTAAACCCTTAAAGTCACAAGGACTACAATTATCACTATATTCATAGAATACTTCAACAAACTTATATTTCTTACCATTTAAGACACTATAAGCACCAGGTTCATCAAGTAAACCTCTAATGTGGTTATATACCTTTAATACATCATTATTAAAGTGAATATATTCATCTTCCTTAGTTAAGTTATAAGAGAAAGAAACTAAGGATTCATCTTGAGCTATTCTTTCAAACTTTCCTTCAAAGAAATTAGGCAAGAAGTCCAAGATACATTCACGAGCCAAATCGCTTAAACGATTAAATAAGCTAGCATTAGTATCCCTTATATCAATATCTAAATCTTTCATATAAAGAATATCACCAGCGTCCATCTTCTTTGTCATATAGATGATAGAAATACCTGTCTTTTCATCTCCATTGATAATAGACCATTGAATAGGCGCACCACCCCTATATTTAGGAAGCAAGGAGCCATGAATATTAATTGACTTATATTCAGGATATTCAATAAGTTTAGATGGAATAAATTGACCATATGCACAAGTAATAATCAAATCAGGATTTAAATCCAAAATACCTTGATAATCATCTTTGATAGAAATAGGAGTAAAAATTGGAAGGTTATATTCCAAAGCCACTTCTTTTACAGGAGAAGCTGTCAATATTTGTTTACGCCCCACTTTCTTATCCGCTTGGCTTACAACGCCAACAATATTATAGTTATTTTCAATTAAACCCCTAAGGACATTAGCTGCGAAAGCTGGGGTACCCATAAATACAATTCTCTTATTCATAACATTAAAAATTATAGCATAGTAAAAATTGCATTTACAAAAGGACTTTGGTATAATTTTTAAGCGTATTCATAAGGAGGGTCTATGGCAAATATCAAGTCACAAAAAAAGAGAGCTCTTACAAATGCTAAAAAGAATTTAGCTAACACTAGCGCTAAATCAAGATTAAATACAGCTATCAAGAAAGTTGAAAAGGCTGTTGAAGCTAACGATAAAGAATTAGCAGTAAAGGCATTTAACGAAGCAAATTCACTTCTTGATAAGGCTTTAACTAGCAACTTAAAACATAAGAACTTTGTAGCTAGAGAAAAAGCTAGATTAGCTAAAAAAGTTAATAGCTTAGCTTAAGTTAAGAATAAATAAAGCATCGACTAAGATGCTTTTTTTTAATATTCTAAACAAAAATAAAAGATGACCGAAGTCATCAATTATTCTTCAACGTTATGGAAAATTTCTTGAACATCATCAACTTCATCAAGTAAAGTTAATAATCTGTTCCATAATTCCTTATCATGTTCATCTTCAAGCTTAACATATTCTTGAGGAATCATTTTGATTGCACAAACTGTATATTCACAATCAGGAATAAGTGCATCAATTGCTTCTTGAGCCTTATGTAAATCACTTGGTGTTACATAAACAGTCATTAAACCATCTTCAAGCTCGATATCTTCAACATTTACATCAGCTTCAATTAAAGTATCCAACATCTTTTCATCATCTTCATAATTGAATGCTAATACACCTAAGTTATCATAATTGAATGAAACTGAACCCTTAACACCTAACTTACAATGTGACTTATTGAAACATTGGTTCATAGATGCAATAGTACGATTTGAATTATCTGTTAAACAGTCAACGATAATAGTGGCACCATTTGGACCAATACCTTCATATCTTAACGAATCATAAGATTCAGTGCTACCACCCTTTGCCTTTTCGATTGCTCTTTTGATAACATCTGCAGGAACTTGGTTAGCCTTAGCTTCCTTAATCTTTGATCTTAATGTAAGATTCATTTCAGGATCAGGAACACCACTCTTAGCGGCAATATAGATTTCTTTACCGTATCTTGAATAAACTTTTGTTTTCATTGCTGCAGTCTTTGCCATTGCAGCCGCTCTTACTTCATGTGCTCTTCCCATTTAATTTTTACCTCTCCAACTATAACATTATATATTCTTTTAGCTTTTTCACAAATAAATCGTTATTAGAAACAAATTTTTTTGGTTTAAAGTTCAAAGCTTCCCTAACTTTATCATCAAAATCATCGCCATCATTCATCATTACAAGATAACCCTTTTGATAATATGCATTTACAATTTGAAGTTGATGATCATTTTGGTGTTCCTTATATTTTGATAAACGTGGAACTGCCAAAACCTTCTTATTCTTATTAAGACAACTAACAATTGTACCAACACCACCATGACAAATAACCAAATCTGCTTCATCAATATATTTATCAAAGTCATCCTTATCTAAATACTTATGAATTTCAAACTTCTTTGATTCATAATCAGTAAAACCAGCCTGAACAATTATCTTATCTTTTATATCACTATGTTCAAGATAATCCAATAGTCTCACAAAAGGCTTATCTTGAGTACCTAAACTTACAAAAATCATTAGAATATATTCCCCCAACACTCAGCCTTTGGATAAACTTCTAATAGTTCAGGCCACTGCACAATAAATTTATCGGCAATAGGATAAATCAATTTACCAGCCTTAGTACCAGTAGTAATATTAGCCATCGTCTCAATCCAAACAACCTTCTTTTTAAACATATGAGCTATTTTACACATGGGTACAGCGGTATGTGTACCCGTTGATACTATAAAGTCAGGTCTAATAATTAAGAAATAAATAAAGGATAGAATAATATTAAAAGGAAAAATAAATAAATATGGCAACAAATGATCTTGAGTACCATAGACAAGATATTTCACCTTTGAATACTTATCTTTTAAATATACTGTAGATTCTGTCTTTTCAGTAATCAAAGTATAGTCAACATCATTAAAAAGCTTCTTAAGCGCAAGAAGCTCCTCCAAATGACCACCACCACTAGATATAAAAATAACTTTCTTCATATATTAAAAAAGGGATGTTTCCATCCCTTATTATACACTATTTAGCTAAAGCGTTTTTTACAAGTTCACTAACTTGTGCTTCAGTTTCACATTCAACTGCCTTAGCAGATAATTCTTTCATCTCTTCATAGCTTAAACCGTTAATAATCTTACGAGCTCTTAAGATAGAAGTAGCAGACATAGAGAATTCATCCAAGCCCAAACCAAGTAGTAATGGAGCAGCCATAGCATCACCAGCCATTTCGCCACACATACCTACCCACTTACCATTCTTGTGAGCACCTTCAATTGTCATCTTAACAAGTCTTAAGATAGAAGGGTTTAGAGGTTGATATAAATAAGAAACCTTTTCGCTCATTCTATCAGCAGCCATAGAGTATTGGATTAAGTCGTTAGTACCGATTGAGAAGAAATCAGCATGCTTAGCAAATTGATCAGCTAATACAGCACTTGCTGGAATTTCAACCATCATACCAACTTCAATCTTATCCGCAACCGCAACACCTTCAGAAACAAGCTTAGCCTTTTCTTCTTCAAAAATAGCCTTAGCATCTAAGAATTCTTGAATAGTCGCGATCATTGGGAACATGATACAAAGTCTTCCATATACTGAAGCTCTAATTAAAGCTCTTAATTGAGTTCTAAATACATCAGTTCTATCTAAGCAGAATCTAATAGCACGGTAACCTAAGAATGGATTCATTTCTTCTGGGAAAGAGAAGTAATCTAACTTCTTATCACCGCCGATATCTAGAGTTCTTACAACTACCTTCTTACCCTTCATTCCCTCAAGCACAGCCTTGTAAGCTTCGAATTGTTCTTCCTCAGTTGGGAAATCAACAGTAGAGTTCATATATAAGAATTCAGTTCTAAATAAGCCGACACCTTCGCCACCGTTATTTAAAACACCTTCAACATCATTTGGACCACCAATATTACCAGCTAATTCAACTTCATGGCCATCAACAGTTACTGACTTTTGATGAACCAATACCTTTAAAGCTTCCTTTTCAGCTAAGAAAGCTTCTCTTTTAGCCTTATAAGCCACTAATTCTTCTTCATCTGGATTAATAATAGCTAAACCATCAATCGCATCAAGAATCATCATATCGCCATTATTACAGCTTTCAAGGATATTGCCTGTACCTACAACAGCAGGAATCTCAAGAGATCTAGCCATAATAGCTGAATGACTTGTTCTACCACCAACTGCAGTACAGAAGCCTAAAGTATATGTTTTATTTAAAGAAGCTGTATCAGATGGAGTTAAATCATGTGCCACGATAATTACTTCTTCATTTATTGCGGTTAAATCAGGAATCTGCAAACCTAGAATATTACATAATAGACGATAAGAAACGTCTTTAATATCAGCAGCTCTTTCTCTGAAATAATCATTATCCATTGATTCAAACATGGCAATCATATTATCAGAAACAGTCTTGCATGAATAATCAGCACTATTTCCTTCACCAATCATGTCAACAATTTGACTAGCATATTCTGGATCTTGTGCCATCATTAAATGAGCATCAAAGATAGCCAATTCATCTTCAGAAAGATTAGCACTTGCTCTTTCTTTAACTAGATTAATATCACTAACAGTCTTTTCTAAAGCACTAGTGAAACGAGCCTTTTCTTCTTCGACACTTCCCTTTAAAGTGTTAGCTACACTAATTACAGGGCTTTCTAATTTAAAAACCTTGCCAATCGCAATGCCGCTACTAGCGGCGATTCCTTTAACCATTTTAAAATTTCCTCCTAATTATCTATAAAATTTTATCGCATTTCAATCATTGAAACAACTCAAAAAGTTTGCATAAGCTTTTTTACGATGACGGTAGTAAGTAGAAGAAGACAAATATCCTTCATACCAAGGTCCTTTTTTATTAAGAATCACCTCGTTTTGAATGATAAAACGATCTTCATCATCTAAGATATTAAATATTACATTTTCAATATAATATCTAATTCTTCTCTTAATCATTAATGTGTCTTGACTGACAACATCACATTCTGGTCTTTCTGTATATTCTTTAGAAACCAAATAAGTTTTTGCCAACTCGGCAACAATCACTCTGTTATACTCAGAGGAAATTTTATTATTTGACATTTTTTAATAATTCATTTCTTTCTTTATTGTGTTACTTCAATTAAGCCATAATGGCCATCATTACGTTTATATACAACAGCAATCTTATCTGCATCAATATCTTTATAGATGTAGAAAGAATGAGACAACATTTCCATTTGTAAAATAGCTTCATCAAGACTCATTTCATCCGCAAAAATCATCTTAGTCTTTACAGGAATTTCTGGTTCAGTAACATTCTCATCAACGAAATTCTGAGCTAAAGAATCCTTATGTCTTCTTGAAAGACGAGATTTTTGTCTTCTAATTTGATCCTCAATCTTATCAATAGCTAAATTTACACCTGTTTCAAAATCATCATGCACTATTTCAGAACGACATAATCCAATCTTTGTTGGAATACTCGCCTCAATTTTCAAAGAACTGTTATAAGACTTTACGGTAATTCTAGCAGTTGTGTCATCACTCACCGCAAAATACTTAGTTAGAAATGATAGACGATTTTCAATGTGCTCTCTCATTTCATCAGTAATAGTGACATTTTCGCCATAAATTACAAATTTCATATTTTCTTCCTCCTTTATATGAAATATTTATTTTATTTGTTGAAGTAACCACTCATAAACAAGATACAAGCCATAAGCATCCAAACCACAATATTCGATAAGTTCTTTTTTAACCCTATCATCATCTTCTTCAATACCTAAATCGATATTACGCCAATTAAAGACAGCCTTCATACCATCATTAATTTCTAAAGATTTATAATTCAAATCAGACACTATGTTTACTAATTGTTTAAGTGTAAAGTTACCTCTCATTCTTACATCGTAGATTAGGCCTTCTAAGAAAGGAGTGGCCAAATCAACAAAACGTTCATTAATTTTCAATAATTCATCTCTATATTCAGGAAAATAATCAGCAAGTTCCTTAATTCTTCTACACTCCGCTCCATAGGCATTATACGCAACTATAGGTCCGGACTTTGGAATGTATTTCAATAGACCTTCTGCAAATTCTCTTCGACAATCACCCTTTCCCAAAAATGAATATTTAGACAAATTATTGTTTTCATCAAGTATATATAGAACAAACTCAAAAGGTAAAACATCAAGGGGCCTCAAACCATTAAACTGTGGAATTAAATAAGTATCCCATTCAAAGTCAATGAACGTAATTGGCCTAGCACCAAGATGTTTTAACCAATCCGCAAGAGCATATTTTTGTACATATTTACCCCCGTTCTTACTTGCCATAACCTGAGCATATTGCACTCTATTTCCCTCAAATTGATCTAAATCAATATCTTTTAGAAGTTCAATGCCGGCTTGATACATTTTATTCTTATTAGCACTTGAGACTAAAGTTAAAATAGAATCATCAGGCAAATTCTTTTCTTCTCTAAAACATTCATAATAATAAGGGCAAATATTGTGACTATGACAAACACGACTCTTTTTTGGACTATATGAATCCAAAGAAGTAGCCTCTATTCTATTTATTATTGATTTAAAATCATAGATTCTATCGCTGAATATATCTAAGAATTTATTGCCATTAAATTCATCGGTTAAGATAAACAACTCTTCAATATTTAAATTGTCTTCAAAGATATAATCTTTATTAATATAAGCTAAATAAATCTTATTTACATTAATATCTAATTTTCTTAAAACCTCTAAAGTTAAACAATAATAAGTATAATCAAAGTCCTTAATAGAAGTCATATTATGCACGAAATATAAGTCAAAACCTCCTTCAACTTTGTGCATAATAGGCACCTTTATACGAAGACTATCACATTCAAATCGTGTTTTTATAAACCATTCATATTTGTCTATTTCATCAAAGAAAGCACCATTGGTATCACCTACCGTTCCTCTAAAATAATCTTCTATTTTCAAAAATCTTGCCAATAATAATATTAAAGATTCATCGCTTCTTAAATAATGGTTAAAAGAAGAATTATCACTAATAGAATAATAATAAGATCTTGGACATCTATTAAACTTCTTTAAATCCGTTATATGATACATAACTACCTGCCTAAATTATATCAAATATATATCTTTTCTACACGACAATTTACATCACATATTAACTCATATGAAATTGTATAAATATTAGCAGCCATTTTCTCTAAATCGCCATAGATAAGAACCTCATCATATAAGTCGCAATCTACATCACTAACATCAACCATCATCTGATCCATACAAATATTACCTAAAATATTAACTTCCTTGCCATTGATGCTAACAGTATTTCTACCGCTATGAAGTCTAGAAAAACCATCACCATAGCCAACAGAAACAGTTGCCACTTTTATATCCTTATCAGCGACAAATCTTCTATCATAGCCAATAGGCTCGCCTTTTTTAACCTCTTTAATATGACTAATAACCGACTTCATTGTTAAAGCCTGTTTTAAACCTTCATAACCGCCTAATCCATAAAGAATGATACCAGGTCTAACCATATCCAAATGATAGAAAGGATGCTTCATAATAGTCCCCGAATTAGCACAGTGTCTAATCTTAAAAGTGATACCTTCTTGTTTTAATAAATCAATATCCTTTATGAATAAATCATATTGTTTCTTAGAAAAGTCATCATCTAAACAATCAGAGAAATGCATAAAAACACCCTCAAAATCAAGATTATTTAAAAGACAAGCTTTTTTCATTTCATCAACATCTTTAAAACCAATACGATTCATGCCAGTATCAATCTTTAAATGACACTTAATCTTTAAACCATATTCATTTAAACTTCTTGCATAAGGAAGTGAATAAACACATTGTGTAATATTATATCTAAATAACTTATCAGTATCCTCTAAAGGTGTATAGCCAAGAATTAAAATAGATGTATTTATTCCTCCTTCTCTTAATTCGATAGCCTCCTCTAAGGTACTAACCGCAAAATAATTTGCACCTAAGTCCTCATATAAATGTGCTAATTTAACAGCACCATGACCATAAGCGTTATCTTTGATAACAGGGCAAATCATTGCCCCGTTTACTTTATTCTTGATTATATTAAAATTATCAACGATACACTCAGTATCAATCTCAACCCATGTTCTTCTACTCATAAGTAAATTTTCACTCATTTCTCCTTCTTTATCAAGGGAAGGTTACTCATTCCTCTCAAAACCGTGCGTGCGATTTTCCCGCACACGGCTTCTCGTATCAAGCTTTGGAAAACTTTCCATTCCATCCCCATATAT